>DASWID010000093.1 GCA_036397855.1 Thermodesulfobacteriota bacterium
CAAAAATAGCCAGGATCCCCCGTTCTTATGATTTGTACCCTAAGAAACACAAACCTTCCGGTATTGCCCGATGCACAAAAAAGTGGGCACGAGAGCTTTTTCCTGTAATTTGTGATAAGAAATGGCTATCTCTATTACAAAAAAGGCAGAGTATTTTCCTGAACATAGCTGGAATTGCTGGTCTCAAACGAGCCGAGCGCTCGATTTTCCTTTTAGAAAGACTATATTTGTTGGAAAAAAGGATGAGAGATGTTGGTCTGGATTTCGATTGGGAGTGTATATAAATAAATGACTATCTCTAATTATGGTTCTGACCAGAAATGATTCTCGTATGCGAACCTGTATGTTGGGGTGGTGAACACGCTCCATTCAACGCTGGAATGTTAGAAATAATAAGGAAAGGCTTTCCAAACGAGGGAGTTTCTTTTTCCGGTGAAAGGACCCACATCGAAGGACTTCAAAAGCAGCTTGGCGAGTCAACTAGTTCCTCTATTGAATGGCAACCGATTTCAATTCCGGAGCGGAAAGCGGGATATACCAAACGCTTTATTCTTGAAGTGAGGATCCTATTGAATCTTTTGCGAACCTTAGAACAGAATCCTTACAGGAATCTTGTTTTTACTTCAATCACCCCGTCTGCTTTGGCTGCTTTAAAGGTATTACGAGGAATCGGAGGAGTTATGCCTAACGATTTATACATACAGGCAGTGTTGCATAGCAATGTTTCTTGTCTAAATAAAAGGCGCCCTAGACATCCAATTCGTAGAGTTCAAGACATGAGGACTGCTCTTACTATCTTCGGTAGAAGCAATATTCAGTACCTGGCTTTGGAAAAGGGCATACGCGATGCTATTTTGGAAAGCACCCCATTTTTGGCTGGTAAAGTGGAAGTATTGGAAGCCCCAATTCCTCCAAACGAACGAGAATCAGTAGCAATTGAATTGAGTCAACCAATACGCTTTGGTTTCTTAGGACTGGCGAATGAACAAAAGGGGTTTTCAATATTTGTTAAGCTTGCGACGCAAGTAAGCAGAATCTATAGAAACCAAGCGGAATTTCATGCCATAGGTATGTTTCCAAATGGTAAGGCTCCAGTTAAGGAACTAGACGCTTTAGCGATTAAGCCCTGCTTTGAGCGGTTAAGCCGTAAGGATTTTGTTGAGCGAGTGAAGCAGCTTCACTTTGCTATCTTTCCCCACCGAATGGAACAATACGAGTTGACTGCAAGTGGAGTTTTGATGGATGCCATAGCTTGGGGTAAACCCATAATCGCAAGAAGAATTCCTATCTTTCATGATTTGTTTAATAAATACGGTGAGATTGGATACCTTTTTGATAACGATTCAGAGTTGGCAGACATTACCGAAGGTATAATAGTAGAATTTAATCAAATACGCTACAACAGCCAAAAACTAAACATTCTTAAAGCCCGTTCTGCCAGGATGCCCGGGGCACTGGCAAGAACTTACAGAGAAATAAGCGAGAGAGCAATGAGACAAAGGGAAAATGGAAAAATAAAGATGATGAGCACAACATGAAGCATTCCAAAAAAGTACTTCTTGTGGCTGGGGCGAGACCGAACTTTATGAAAGTTGCTCCGCTATTGAAGGAATTAAAAAAGCGTCCCGAAGTATTCATCACACGACTGGCCCACACTGGCCAACATTATGATGTGGCGATGTCTGATTATTTCTTCGATGACCTTGATCTTCCACAACCAGATCGATATTTGGGGGTAGGATCGGGAAGTCACGCGCAGCAAACAGCGAAGGTGATGATGGCTTTTGAGCTTGTGTGTATCGAGGAACGGCCAGATCTTGTTGTAGTAGTAGGTGACGTGAACTCTACTATGGCTTGTGCAATCACTGCAAAGAAACTTAATATTCCCGTAGCTCATGTAGAGGCAGGTCTCCGGAGCCGAGACTGGACTATGCCTGAGGAAATAAACAGAGTGGTGACAGATGCGGTTTCAGACCTCCTCTTCACACACTCCCGTAATGCAGACGAGAACCTTCTAGATGAAGGTATCTCTCCAGAGAGGATCCATTTTGTTGGTAATGTAATGATAGATTGCCTTATTTCACAACTACCAAGGACAGATAACCGAGACACATTAAAGCGATTCGGGTTAGTTCCTCAGAACTACGCAACCTTAACCTTACACCGGCCGAGCAACGTTGACGATCCTGAGATATTTAGGGGAATCGTTGATGTTTTGGTAGAGCTATCAGAAGAGTTGCCGATTGTTTGGCCCATCCATCCGCGGGCTCGTAAGGTATTGGAGCAGGATGGCCTATTAAGTCGTGTTAAGAGTAGTAGTAGTCTAAAACTTTCCGATCCCATTGGATACTTAGACATGCTTACTCTGAATCGGCAGGCCCGATTGATTATTACGGACTCGGGAGGTTTGCAAGAGGAGGCAACGGTTCTTAGAGTACCGTGCATAACTCTTCGTGAGAATACCGAGAGACCTGTTACCGTCGCGGCAGGAGCAAATCGAGTCATTGGTAACCAACCAGCCAGAATACGATCTGAAATTCAATCAGAATTGAATAGAAATGGTCACAACATCACAATTCCAGAACTCTGGGATGGAAAGGCCGCGGTACGCATCGTTGACGTGTTAATGCGTATATGATAGCAGGGTTACCTTTGTTAGGCCACATTCCTTCTTCAGTTTCGCTTGGATTATTCTGTCTCACAGTTACTTAATCTACGATGTTTATGGATACGGATTAGAATTGCTAATGTATTTACTTAGAGGAAACTTATCTGTCGTTGAAAATGTCTACTGAGGAGTAATATGGACAATAGAGGAATCACAGATCAGAATGTAATCCCGACATATTCTCCCCAGTTCCAAAGTGTTAGCAAGGGTTTAACTAATAGCCGCCCAAAACTCCTTTTCTTGGCTTACCCTTTCCCACCGCAAAACGCCGCCGGGTGTGTCCGGACCTGGAATATTGCAAAGTACCTGGCAAGGATGGGCTGGGATGTAACCGTAGTTACTCCAGATCCCTCCATTTTGAAACTGCAGAACCCCGATGGTATGACTACAAAATTAAGGCAAGAAGGGATACGACGTATCCTGACTAATCATCAGTGGCGGTTTCTTATTAGAGGTCGTTTGAACTACTGGGACCTAGGGCTTCGCTGGTTTGTTGGGGCAATTTTACGAAGAGTAGCACGCTATTGTAGCATTGAAAGAGAAATCGGATGGATTAATGCCGCTGAGATGGCTTGTTCTAATTTAACTGCAAAAGATGTGGACGTGATACTTGCTACTGGTTCCCCCTTTTCGGCATTCAGATTAGCCAATAATCTATCGCGCAGGCTTGATCGACCATACGTTTTGGATTACCGAGATCCTTGGACTGGGAATCCTCACGTGGTTAGTCGAAATTGGCGATCTACGATTCGAGAAGAAGAAAGACTACTTAAAGCAAGTGCAGCAGTGACTATTGTTTCTCCCTCTTGGGCTTTGCTACTGAATCATCGTTTCAACCTAGGATCGAAGCTGCATGTGGTCACAAACGGTTTTGATCCGGAGGAGCTTACAGATGTAGTACCATACGACTTTGGCCATTTCGCAATCGTTTACTCTGGGCAATTCTATCTGCCAAAGAGGATTATATCACCCGTGATGGCGGCGTTAAGACGTCTCAAAGAGACCGTGGTTGGCAAAGAGTGGTATTTCCACCACTATGGTGGTCAAGAAAATCACATCTTGGAAGAGGCTAATCATTTTGATGTCATAGAACGGGTTATTATACATGGAAGGGTTCCGCGGGCCGAAGTCCTCTCTGCTGTACGAGGGGCTGGGGTTGCGGTGGTTATTACCTCAGTAAAAGAGGAAGCTACAATCGAGGATAAGGGAATTATGACTGGGAAAGTGTTTGAGCCTCTGGGTTTGGGTACCCCCATACTAATGATTGCTCCTACTGGGAGTGACGTTGAAACTATCAGTGAGACCACGGGATTGGTGCAATGCTTTGAAGGTAGCAATGTTGATGGAATTGCATCTTTTCTTTCTGATCTGATGTTTAAACGTAAGACTCTGAAAGCGAAAGAATTGGGAGGATATTCCTGGCCTAATATTGTGAAGAAACTAGATTCTGTTTTACGAGCAGTGGCCCGGGTTTAAAATCACTGAAATAAATTTGACTTCTACTACTCGAACTGCTTTTGATAATATGCTTGTCAAGAAAGGTCAAATTAATTATGCGGCTTTTCATTAATTTTTACATATTATGAAAAAGATATTAGGCTATTAAATCTCCTTCTCTAACTATTTGAATATCAAAAATCCAGAATAAAGTTTTATCTTTTTTGGAAAGTAAAACTAATTAGCATTCAATTATCAAACTAATGTCCAATTGATTATATCCCGCAAAAAAATGATTATTTTCTAATTGATGTTGATCCAAGGATTTCACTATATATGTAAGTGAGATTGCGGAGCGACAAATAAAAAATTGTATACGTGGGACAGGATTGTAAGTAAATAAATAGATTAAATATTAGGTCTCATAAAATGGCTAACAAATTTAAAGCTATATCGGTAGTCGGTCTAGGATACGTAGGTCTTCCCCTTGCCATGGCTTTTTCAGAAAAGGGTGTGAAGGTTATGGGTATAGATAAGGATGTCCAAAAGGTTAATAAGCTAAGGAATGGAAAGTCATATGTTGAGGATGTTTCTGACCAAGATCTTGTGAGAAATTCGGAGCTCTTTTATCCCACGACTGATTACTCTGTATTATCAGATGTCGAAGCTGTGATCATTTGTGTCCCAACCCCACTCAGTAAAACTAAAGACCCTGACATTACTTATATAATTTCTGCATCAGATGAGGTGGCTAAATATATTCATCCTCAAATGCTTATTGTACTTGAGAGCACTACTTATCCAGGCACGACCGAAGATGTGCTTAGATCTACTTTTGAAAATAATGGATTAAAAATTGGGCGCGATTTCTTTTTGGCCTTCTCCCCCGAGAGGATTGACCCTGGAAACAAAAAGTATACATTGAAAAACACTCCTAAAGTTGTAGGTGGATTAACTAAAGAGTGTACGAAGAGGGCAGTTGAGCTTTATGAAATTATTTCGGAGAGGGTAGTCCCTGTTTCTTCAGTTACAGCGGCTGAGGTCGTAAAACTACTTGAAAATACTTTTCGTGCAATAAATATCGGACTTGTAAATGAGTTTGCTCAGCTTTGCCATAGGATGGGTCTTGATGTATGGGAGATAATAGATGCTGCTGCTACCAAACCCTTTGGCTTCACCCCTTTTTATCCAGGTCCCGGGATTGGAGGGCACTGCATCCCGGTAGATCCGCTATATCTTTCCTGGAAGGCCAAGCTGTTTAACTTTCGAACACATTTTATAGAGCTTGCAGATGAAATCAACTGTAAGATGCCAGAATATGTCGTAGGCCGTGTATTCGAAGTTCTCAATAGCGTAAAAAAATCCATTAGTGGTTCACAGATACTTATTTTAGGGGTTTCCTACAAGAAAGATGTTGGGGATATACGTGAATCACCAGCTCTAGAAATAATTAAGCTTCTATCAGAAAAAGGGGCCCAGATAACATACCACGACCCTCACGTACCTGAATTTTTCTTTTCAGGTACACATTGGCGCTCCGTTGAAGATATTAATAACGAATTACTGAAAGAAATGGATTGCGTATTAATTCTTACAGATCATAGTTTGTATGACTGGGAATTAGTTATTGAAAGCTCCGACCTGATACTAGACACAAGGAATGCGACAAGTGGATTTTCGTCCATTAATATAAATAAGTTATAAAAAAAATATGATTAAATATTTGGTCACTGGTGGAGCAGGGTTTATAGGATCTCACATAGTGGAGGAACTTTTAAAAAGGGGTGAATATGTTCGAGTGCTTGATAACTTCTCAACGGGAAACCGGGATAATCTCCGATTTCCCGATTTGCCTAATGGCTTAGTGGAACACTCTCTAGAGTTAATCGAAGGTGACATAAGGGATTTAGATATTTGCCGTGAAGCTTGCGATGGAGTTGACTATATACTCCATCAGGCTGCCTTGCGCTCAGTACCCAAGTCAGTAGATGATCCATGTGCCACTAATGAAGCTAACGTCAATGGAACATTAAACTTGTTGTTAGCGGCTAAAGATAGAGGAGTCAAACGATTTGTATACGCCTCATCTTCCTCGGTTTATGGCGACTCTAATCATTTGCCCCAGTTAGAAGACCAACACCCACACCCGATTTCCCCTTATGCTGTATCGAAGCTTGTCGGAGAATATTACTGCTCCGTATTTAGTAAAATCTACGGGTTGGAAACTATAAGCCTCCGTTACTTTAACGTTTTCGGACCAAGGCAGGATCCTCATTCTGAATATTCAGCCGTTATCCCGAAATTTATCCAATCTGCTTTACATGGCGAACCGTTAATTATCCATGGTGATGGACTTCAGTCTAGAGATTTTACATATGTTAGTAATGTTGTGGAGGCTAATTTATTATCGACTAAAATCGCTAAAACAAATGGTTCAATTGTTAATATTGCCAGCGGTAGGAATTATTCCGTATTGGATATTGGAAAAGTTATTAGTGATATCTCGCAGAAAACATTGAAATTTTACCATACTAAACCGAGGATAGGGGATGTGCGCCATACGCTAGCGGATATTTCTTTGGCCAGGAGGTTGTCAGGGTATGAAGTAAAGGTTGATTTTATTGAAGGTATGACTAAAACGATGGAATACTTCAGTGAAAACGGTAGCTTATAACTTTTTCAAGCTCATTCTATTCAATAACGATAAATTACTAGATGAGCACAAATAAAGTCAGCTTCGAGAAAAGGGGTTGGCTTTATAAATTTGTTGTACCGATATTTATAATTGCTGGTCTGATTATTTCTTACCACAATTATATTTTAATATCTTTGGGAAGTTATCTTATAACGGAAGACCCACTTGAACGAGCCGATGCAATTGTTGTTTTAGCTGGTTCTGTACCTGATAGGGTCTTAGAAGCTGTTGATATATTTAAACAAGGATATGCACCTTTCATAATTTTAACAAAGGAAGAAAAGTCCACAGGCTATGACAGATTACTGAATTTAGGCCTTCGGATTCCTGAGGGGCACGATCTGAATAAAATGATTGCTGTAAAATTAGGGGTGCCTTCTACGTCTATATTTATTATTGATGAGAGGAGTGATAACACTTACAGTGAAATGGAAGTCATATATGATTTTTTAAAAAAGAGGAACCTCAAATCCATAATCCTTGTCACTTCTAAATCACATACTACTAGGGCAACTAAGATCTTCAGCCTCGTTAATGATGAAACAAAGATAAAAATAATAACCAGACCCTCTAAATATGATACCTTTGAGCCTAAAAAGTGGTGGAAGGTAAGAAGGGATTGGAAACAAACTATTTATGAATATCAAAAGCTTGCTCACTATTATCTTCATGTCGTGGTGTCTCCATTGGTAAACGAAGGCCACTTATAGCTTTCCCTGCTATATTAGGCCCAATTGGTCATCTTGCCTGTTTTACCGTTTTTCTTACGGCGGATATAAAGTTTGGGATTTTCCTAACTCTGAATAGGCGGCAAGGAGAACATTAGTCTTGCCTGGTGGGGAATCAGCCACTTCGAGTCATAGAATCCGGCAAAACCTTTAGTCCAAGTAGTTGCAGGCCACATCTTTTTCGAGATGGAAGGGCCTGTGAAAGGATTACCCAAATTTTGGCTGCATTAAAATATTGACATAAAAAACGTCCCAAGATCATATCAACTAAAGGTTTAAATCATACCTCTCCGTTGAACGTAAAATTCAGTTTAAAAAAGTGGAGAAAATGGAAAAGCTTTCAATATTGGTTCGAAATATTCTCAGAATACTCGGTAATAAAAATGAGGGGAAATACAATCAGATTTATATCAAGGTTGCTTTACTAACTAGTGTGCTGATTCTAGATACTTCCAGTTGTGGATCATATAACAACAATGGCGAATTTAATATCAACAACGAGGTAAATTCCGAAACGCCTTCATCAGCATTCTACATATCCCCAACCGGATCAGACTCAAATCCCGGAACCTCAGATAGGCCCTGGAAAACTTTCAGTTTTGCCATCCCAAAGCTTCAGCCTGGAGTTACCCTGGTTCTCAAAACTGGTACTTATACAAAAACCACTACGGGTTTACCCTATGTAAATTGTGCTTCTAATGCTAAAAATGGTTCAGCAGGAAGCCCAATTACAGTTAAAGCTGAAAACGAACGTCAGGCATTTTTAAGTTCTGATGGTAGTGTGGAAGCGTTGAGAATGGAAAATTGTTCTTATTGGAACATAGAAGGATTAAGGCTTGAGGGCAATGACACACCAACAACAAAGCAAGTGCCCACGGGTTGGATTTTACATAATGATAATATAAAAATTAAAAGACTACTGGTAGCTAAGCACAATCGCTATTCAGTTAATGCAGCTTTATTTGCCATTAGCAAAAGTGATACCATCCTAGTTGAAGATTCTGAGTTCTATTATGCTATAAGGCACTTATTGAATTGTTTTCAATCACGCAGATGCACATTTAGAAGGCTGTACGCTAATGCTAGAGGTTTTGAACCAATACCGGGAGGTTCTAAAGATGTAGGCGATGTATCAGTGGTTTTTTACGGTACAAGCAACAGCATTATGGAGAACGTAATAGTTGAAGGCAATCATGAAAATCCGAATTGTATAGCCTGTGGTTCGCAAGGAATGCAGATACATAGTACCGCACAAAACAATATGATAATAGGAAGTATTGCCATAAATACAAACATCAATGGCTACAGGCTTGATAGTAGAAACGTTTCAGACAGGTTGGTAACGGATACAATAATTGAAAATGTTGTATCATACAGTAATTACGATAGGGGAGGTTTTGGGGGTTACCTACAGCAAGGGGCTGTCAATACCCAAATGAAAAATGTGAGTATTATTGATGCAACTGGAGTTCCTACCGCTAGGGGATTATCACTTGATGGCAGATGCGCTGCCTGTGCCAATGGACAACCATCTAATACTTCATTTCATGGAGAAAATATATTGAGTGTTGGGGGAACGCCAGCATTTCAAGGATTTTCTGTTAGCAGTCCATGGCCTATACTGGGTGGTTGGGATATGGAATATACGAATGCTTATAACTGGCATACAAATTATAGTCCAGCAACAAGTCATGCTTATGGTTCTTTTTCAAACAAGCAATCAATAAATCCTCAACTAGGGAATTGCATCGTTTTCATTCCCGACAGTTCTCCGATGAAAGGGGTAGGCAAGAATGGTGAGGATATAGGTGCTAATATCGTCTATAGATATGAGGATGGAATTTTAACTGACCAAAAACTTTGGAATCAGACTACGGGGCAATTTCCTTGTGGTGCAACTGTAAAAGGAGTCAATGACGATTTAAATTTCCCTGATAGTTCTTGTACTAACGTACATGAAAGGTTGAATGTAGGTGTAAATGGATGTGCTATCCCATAATTCCAATAATTTCAGTAGAGTTACGATGTCGGTTGTAGGATTGATTATTAGGAAGTGAAAACATAACCCTACTAGGAGGAGAATTCAGAAAAGCAATTGAAGACTATGTCTTTTAAATTAGTATCTTAAGTTGCTAAAATGGTGGACCGAATTGTTATATTAACTAATGTCCACAATACTTAACAGTTTCAATTAAGTCCGACATATTATAATCATTGTTTTTTTATAATTTAAGCACAATAAATTAAATATGAGAAGACAATATAGAATTTCTCACAATTCTTACTTCATCAAAATATCCCTATGTAACTTCCTGTTAATAAGAAATCTTTTAGTTGTTGTGTATTTCCCTAGACTCAACAAATTGTTAGAAATTTAATTAATTTAATCAAGAACTATCTTAGAGCCATGTGCGGCATTGCAGGTATTTATCATTTCGATCCCAATATTCAGGTCAATGAAATTGTGCTAAAAAGAATGACACAATCTATGATTCATCGAGGGCCTGATGAAGAAGGGTATCATTTAGAAAAGAATATAGGTCTAGGCCATCGGAGATTGTCAATCATTGATATTGAGAATGGCCAGCAGCCAATGTTTAGTAACGATGGCGGCCTTATCTTAATTTATAATGGTGAAATTTATAATTATTTGGAGTTAAGGAGTGAGCTAATTAAATTTGGTTATGTATTTAAAACGAAGTGTGATACGGAAGTATTATTATATGCTTATGATAAATGGGGAGTAGATTGCTTGAGTAAATTAAATGGAATGTGGGCATTCGCTATATTGGATAAAAGAAAAAACGACCTTGTTTTAGCCAGAGATAGAATGGGAGTAAAGCCATTATATTATTTTCTAGATGATAAAACATTTGCATTTTCATCTGAATTAAAGGGCTTCTATCACGATTTTAATTTAGAGAAAGATAATGGTGAATTATGGGATGCGCTCGTATTTGGACCTAAACCAGGAGGCAAAACTTATTTCAAAAATGTATTTGAATTACATCCCGGGAGCTACTTAATAATCTCACTCAATTCTAAAAATATAAGGACCGGAGAATATTACAAATTGGAAGATACCTTAATTGAAGAGTCGAGCGAAATTGATTATGAATATATAGAATATCTTATTAACGATGCAGTAAAGATCAGACTGGTATCAGAAGTTCCTTTGGGTTCATTAAACTCTGGGGGAATCGACTCAAGTTTAATGTCAGCAATTGCCAATCATTTCGTTGAAGAAAATCAATTAAATACATTTTCAATAGCACCTGAAAAGCAAAACGGTACTGTTTTGCCAGGAGATGAGAGTTATTACGCCGAATTATTGGGTAAATTTATTAAAAGCAACCATCATACTATAAGATATAATGAAAATGATTTTTTTGGTTTGATCGAGTCATCCCAATTTTATAACGATGGGATTTTATTTCATTCAAATTCAATCCCTCAACAAATATTATTTCAGCATATAAAGGAAGATTTCGGGATAACTGTACTCTTGAGCGGAGAAGGTGCTGATGAAGTGTTCAGGGGTTATGGTAATAATAAATTCGTAAATTTTTACAATTTAATATCATTATTTCCGTTCACTAAGAACATAGGGGAAAAAATTATAACTAAAAATCTTAATAAGTTTGATGATCCTGTGTTTAAAGAATATCCCTTTTTACTTAAATTGACTTTGCTTCATAATGCCCATCTAAGAAGTGAAATTGTAAACACGATTATGGGCATCAATGGTTGCATTTCTGATGATAGGATACATTTACTTAACAAAACAAAAAGATTAAGCATGAGTAACAAAGTAATTTTTTATGAGCAGAAATGCTATTTGTCTGGCTTATTACAACGTGTCGACAGGATGTCTATGAGGTATTCTATTGAAGTGAGAGTTCCGTTCTTAGATTATAGAATAGTTAATGAACTGAATAAAATTAAATTTTCGTTAAAATCGGGAATAAACGAAAAGAAAATTAAAAAAATTCTAAAAAGAATATCATTGAATTATCTTCCAAAAGAAATTATTAATAGAAGAAAAATGGGTTTTTGTTCCCCGCTTAACGTGTATAAACATACTATGATAAAAGAAATTAAGAAATTTGATAGACATAATAATTTTGTAAATCAAACTGGAGAAGAGATTTTCATATTGCTTAATTATTATCTATTGAACGAGAACCAAGGGAAGTCGTTAGACTTATTCTATAGCAACTGAATAAAGGCTCATTTCCCTAGACATAGTAACAATGAGGAACAATATGGGTATAGAGGAAGAAATTGTGGGAATGTACAACCAATTACCATTTCCAGACTATGGTGATAATCCCCTTGATGATGAATATGTTAGCCAGAAGCAATTTATTGATTTAATTTTAGGTTTTAACGGTCATGGCTATTCTGTTTATAAAGACAAATCAGTTTTAGATGCTGGGTGTGGAACGGGAAGAGAAAGCATGTATTTGGCGTTACAAGGTGCAAAAGTAACTGCAATTGATATAGCAGATAGTTCCCTAAAGGTCGCTAATGAGCAGGCTCGAAAACATGAATTTAGATATGACATTAGTTTTATGAAATCTTCTGTTTTGGATATGCCGTTTGAGGATAATCAATTTGATATCGTCTTGTCTTCGGGGGTCATACATCATACACTTTACCCTGAGAAGGCTTTCTCTGAATTAGTACGAGTTTTAAAACCAAATGGATATATAATTTTGTTTGTTTATAACAACTTCGCCCATATGATTCCGAATCTTAGAAGGGGGATTGTTAATATATTTGCAGGGGAGGATATCCATAAAAGGGTGGACCTCGCCAAAAAGCTTTTCCCAGGTTATTTGAAAAGATGTAATGCTGCGCGGATTTATGACGAATTTGCACATCCTCATAAATCTGAGCATAGTATCGCTGAAGTTTTATCGTGGTTTTATCGATTTGGTATCAGATATTTATCTGTATACCCAAAGTTTGGATTTCAGGGCTTTTATTATACTAGAAAAGGTAACACCATATATAAACAAACTGGTCGATTTATACGAATCGATGATAAATTTAGTAATCCTAACTTATTAAATCGATTGTCGTCAGGTCTACTGCAATTGTTGAGAGGGTATCGGGCATATTCAGGGGGATATAGATTTTTGGGAACTAAAAAGGATGGCGCCTTAAGAAGCTGATTTCTTTATATACTGTGGAACAGCTTCTGTAAAATCTTTGGCAAATTCAGACTATCATGGCATCTATTTCTTAACAGCATACTTTAGTTAAGCTTTACGTTAGGTGCTGATCGGGACAACAAGCGAAACCGACGGAGGATCTTACCATCTTTTAATGTTAAGTTAAGGGACGTTTATTCTGGAGATTTTAACCTATAGATTCAGCGGATTTTAAAGAAACTTCAAATAAAATTGTTGGTCTTCTCGAGAAAGTTGACTTTTATTTTCATTAGAGCTGCTTGTTTTGGTAATTACTCCGTAAATATATGATTTTCCTACAAAGAAGTATTTTAACTTAGAGAACATTCGGGAATATGTTTAACAATCTTATTAGCAAAGTTTATTCCTGGTCCTCACGTTGATGGAACAAACCATAAATTTAGAGAGTTAAGTGTTCTTCCTTTTTTATATAGGCTGTGATAGAGATTCTAAGTATTGGCTCAAGAGGGCAAAGCTTCATGCCTCGTGGTTAAATCTCACTATTGGCATAAAGAAATGGTGTATCAACTCACAGAAGAATGTTTTCTTTGCTTCAATCAATTCGAATTCTGACTCTGACTCACAACTATCAAAGAATACTATGAACTCATGTTGTGGTGTTGCAGTCAAGGAAAAGGAGGGGATTTGGACTCTAAAGTATTTATTAACTGAAGAAAATTACAACAGAGCTCTAACTTCGTTCGACTGGCGAACAATGTGGATTGTTCTTAGCGCGGATGGACAGAATATATGTCTATGGCGTGGGCTTACTTCTGTCGGTCAAATTTATTATTGTTGTAAGAAAGATTCAATAGTTTTTAGTAACGATTTTAGATTATTGATGCCAAAGAATACGTGTAACTTGGATCCTGCCGGATTTTATTCTATCTTCCAATTCGGAGCTGTATCAGCTCCATATACTTTATTCAAGAATATAAAATGCGTTCCATCTGGTCATCTGGTAAGGTTTGATGGACAAACTCTTAGAGAGCAGTGTATACCCAATGAGATAGCTGCACTTCATGAGTCCACCTCGATATCCACTTCGCCGGAAGACATAATGGAGGAAGCGATTAAAAATGAGATAAATAAAATTCCGACGAATTCTGCACTCCTCTTTAGTGGTGGGGTCGACTCGGGCTTATTAGCAGCTTTAGCCAAACGCCAGGGTAGATGTGATATACAATTGATTAACTGTGATTTTACACCAATTTTTGGTTCTGGCTTTACTGATCCAGAGGCAAAACTTGCCCGTGATATGGCTGCACATTTGGGTTATAACATAGCGGTATTCCCATTTGAATATTCATTAGTACCTAAAATGCTCTGCAATATCGGTAAAGATTATACTTTTCCTTTCGGTGACTATTCTACATTACCAACAAACCTGGTCGCAGACTATGCGACAAGTCTTTTGAATGTACGCAGTTGGGTTGTTGATGGTACAGGTTCGGATGGTATCTTTATGGGTACCCAATATTGGAAACGCACGAATCGTATTTATCAGATCCCTGTATTAATTAGAAAACTTCTTGCTTTGTTATATAGGTTTGAAACGATATTTTATAGCCCCAATCGGCTATCGAGATTATTAGGGGCGTTTAATCAAAGCCTGCAAATCCCACCGCTTCAGTTCCATGTAATCGCACAAAATAGGCTTGGAGGAATCGCATTTTTAGCAGACAAGAAAACCCTAGAGGACGTGATTTGTGCTCAAAAGAATTATCTGCAAGCTGTATTTAAAGGTTTTGAGGACAGAGGGCAAATTTCTTGGGTTGATCTTATACATATCTGTGTAGGTATTTTTGCTGCAAAAGATTACGACCCGATTCGCTCGCGTGGGATGATACCTTATTTCCCATTTTTAAGTGAAGGATGCATTACTTCTGGCCACAAACTTATGGTAAGTCCATGTGAATCAAAAGAAAATAAAGGAATTTTAAAATCTTTACTATTGCGGGATGTTCCCTCTGAAATGATATACAGACCTAAATCTGGTTTTAGTCCACCTATAGAAAAAATATTTAGGGATAACACCGTGAACGAATATATAAACGATATAGTTTTTGAAGCTAATAATCCCTTGAATGATTTTGTTTACCCGCATGTAATGCATAATCTCTTTAATGCAATAATCAATGGCAAGCATCTTTACAACAAACACCTTAATCTTCTATGGTCTTATATCTTTACCTCTATATGGTTCGATCATCAGTTGAAATCATATCCTGAACCTCTAGGTACATGATAGAAAAACTATTTACCTTTGAACTCTAGGTTCCTTTTTTGCTATTTTGAACAATCAAATAGCCAGATTTAACTTATGTCGCCTTTATCCTAATATCATCTTCCTTCCTTTTTTCCGATCATGAAATTTTTGGTAAGTAGTTACAACAAAACGGGAAATTTAAAGTTATTAGCACTATTTCCTATTTTGGTACTCTTCTCGTGGTTGGTATCTTACCTGATTGCTACCTCCTCTACCTTTATGATTATGCTGGCTATTTTGGCTGTAGTTCTATTTGCGGTGATATTTTTTAATCCACTAGTAGGATTAATGTTGTTATTCTTCATTATACCATTCGAATATTTAGTAAATTATCCCATTTTCAAAATTATAGCTTTGGTATTTTGTATCTCCTGGCTTGCACGTAAAGCCGTAAAAAAAGAATTGATTCGTATTTCTTTTAAAACTGATCAAGAAAGGTACTTAATTGGCCTTGCGTTCGCTTTAATACTCTCGCTTGTTTTCTCTATAGATAAACCGTCAAGTTTACTCTTCTTTCAAAGATTTATACTTTTAATAGCACTTTGTATTTTCTTAATAGATGTGATTCGTTCTCCTAAACATATTAGGAATCTGGGATTGGCAATAGGGCTTTCGGGTGGTTTAGCCGGTTTGGTAGGATTAATGCAGTATTACATCTTTGATACCGGTATCTTAGAGGGATCGCAATCTTTTGGTTTAGTTCATCAATATAAAGAAGAAGGTGTGAGGGTTGCAGGATTTACAGGAAACCCTAATCATTTTGCAATGTATTTAGTCATTTCAACAAGTTTTCTGCTCTATTGTTTTTCAATGACTAGGAATTTGATTCTAAGAATTTTAATAATTGTTCTTATAGGGTGTTCCACCGCTTCTATATTTTTTACGCTCTCTCGTTCAGGCGTGCTAGCTCTAGGGATAGCTATAGTAGTTTATAGCCTAAAGCTTAAGGGCCTTAAGTTTACCGCTTTTTTATCATTACCTATTATAATAGGTCTTGCCCTAATGTTTTTCCTTAAGCTTGCACCTGGTTTTGTTTATGACCGACTTGTAAATTTAACATTTCATGAGAAAGATCAATCTGCAGAGAATCGGATTATAGTTATAAAATCGAGTGTTGATATATTCTTAGAGCATCCCCATTCACTTCTCACGGGGATGGGATTAAATAATTTCCAAAGGGTTTCTTGGACTAAAAGGGACGCCCACAATATGTTTGTCCAGATGCTAGTTGAGACAGGGCTTATAGGATTTACTTTTTTCTCACTTCTAGTTTATCGCTCTTACAGAGATATGTGGCATTACATCAAATTAAAACAAGTAGATTTACAACTTTTTTGCTTAGCTTCATTGGCGGCGTTTACCGCTTTATTAGTCCACGGCTTGTCCGGCACTGACACTTATATAAAGTACTTATGGCTGTTTTTTGTCTTAGCGCCCATTATTCGTAATATCAAAAAGGAGGGTTATGCACGGACTTAAAGTTCTAGTTTTTGCTTTTATGTATCCAAATATCGTAAAGCCCAACTTGGGTATATTCATCCACAATCAAGTAAAAAGTCTAATACAGCAAGGGAGTGAAGTTGTTGTAGTTTCTCCAATTCCCTGGGTTCCTGGATTGCTTTGCTGGAGAAAGCGATGGGATGGTTATAGAAATATCCCAAAAGAGGAGTATTATTTTGACATTCCAGTTTTCCATCCTAGGTATTTTCGGACACCTGGTGGGAAATGGGTATACCCTTGGGAGGGATTCTCTATGTATTTGGGTTGTAAAAACTTAATATCGTCATTACACAAAAAGTTTAAATTCGATATAATCCATGCCCATAGAATCATACCCGATGGATATTGTGCTACTTTACTTGGAAAGAAGTTAAATATACCAGTTGTGTGTTCCGCGAGGGGTGGAGACACTTATCTAGCACCTTTTCAGAATCATTTGTGTTACCTATCGTTTAAGAAAGTTATAAGCAGTTGTAGTAAAATCATTACAGTTAGTAACTCTCTCCGCGATATTGTATTAAACAACGGAGTTAAATACCCAGTTGAAGTTGTCCATAATGGCTGTGATGTAGATTCATTCCATTACATTGACAAGGCAGTGGCAAGAAAAAAACTAAATTTGCTATTGGATAGAAAAATTTTTCTTTTTGTTGGGCATATCATATCAAGTAAGGGCGTGTTGGAACTAGTTAAAGCGTTTCATCAGATTAAAAAAAACGACCCCTCCTCATTTTTGATTATGATAGGATTTGGTGATTGTAAAGATAAAATTGAAGCGGAGATTAAAAGTAGAAATCTCTATGATTCGGTTCTTTTGCCTGGATATGTACCTCATGAGAAGCTTCCTTTATGGATTAATGCTTCAGACATATTTGTGCTACCCAGTTACCAAGAGGGACTGCCGAACGTAGTATTGGAAGCTATGGCTTGCAGAAAGCCTGTTATAGCCACAAGGGTTGGTGGTATACCCGAGATTGTCTCTGATGGAGTGACTGGGATTTTAGTAGAGCCTCTAATTGTCGATCAACTAGCCCAAGCCATGGAGACTTTGCTACTAAACGAGGATTTATGTTCAAAGCTAGGGTTAGCGGCCGAGAAGCTAATCCATGAGCACTTTACATGGGAAAAAAGTGCGAAGAATTTAATAAAAGTCTATGAGAATTTGTTAGAGAATAGAGACGAAGATCGCTCTCGTCCTTTATTATCACCCTCCTTTCAATAGTGAATAAGAATAAAAATGAAAAAGCGCTGCTGTATTATTACTACGGTACATCCTCCATTCGATGTGCGTATATTTCATAGGCAAGCTAAGAGCTTAGTGGAAGCGGGATATAGTGTAGTTCTTATTGCACCACACGACGGAAGTGAAACGGTTGATGGTATTGAAATTGTTCCTTTACCAAAATCGCATAATAGAGCCCTCAGGATGATGCGCATTATTACTGCATTCAGATTAGCTCTTAGGCAAAAGGCTGATATTTATCACTTTCATGACCCGGAATTACTACCTGTGGGATGGTTATTAAATAAATGGACTGGAAAAACTGTAATCTATGATGTGCATGAGCATCACCCTAATGCGATAATGGATAAACCCTGGATTCCCAAAAAATTACGACCGATTCTAAAAAAATGCCTTGAGCTTATAGAGCCTGTTTTTGTCCATTCGCTAAGTGCGGTAATTTACACAACCCCTATAGTAGGCGAACGCTATATTCAAATGGTTGGTAGGACTGAGAGGGTAGAGAATTTACCATTACTCAGTGTGTTTTCTGATTTCAAACGAGTGGAAAAAAAGGGCGATAAAATAATAATAATATATCCGGGTGAGATGAGAGAACCTACTGGATTATTGCAGCTAATAAAGGCTTTTTCTCATGTGGTTCGGAGAAACCATAATAACTTGGAACTTATTCTAATTGGACAGGTAAAGACAGTTGAATTTAAAAGTGAAATGCAATCGTTAATCAAAAAACTAAATTTAGATATAAGAGTTAAACTTCTTGCCCCAGTTCCATACGAAAAGATAAAGGAGTATTTATCTGAAGCGGATATTGGAGTAGTCACATATTTACCGTATCCAAATAATATGAGTTGCTTATCTAATAAGGTATTTGAATATATGGCTTGTGGCTTGCCTGTAGTAGCCCCAGACTTTCCACTGTATCGTGAGTTGGTTAATAGTGTAGGATTTGGAATCTTGGTTGATACAACTTCACCAGAAAATATAGCGGAAGCAATAGAAAAACTGATGGTGAACCCCGATTTGAGGAATCATATGTCACAGCGGGCAAGAAAAGGCTTCTTGGAAAAATATAATTGGGAATCGGAAAGAAAGAAATTATTAAAACTTTACTCTGAACTGCTCTCAGAGTAAATGAAAATAAATCCATAGTTTGCCATCCACAGGAAGCAATAGAGTGCTTTTTAAGAACAAAGATGGATGTACTCGTTATAGGAAACTGTTTTGTGGAAAAGGATAGCAAGACTTCCTAAAAGTTCTCTGATGGGCTGAGTAGTAAATTCTCTATAATCCAAGTTGTATAAAATAAATCAAGTTATTGATATGTGAAAAAATAAGGACAAGTGAGATGAAAAAATAGATTGGTATATTGTGGGAAGAATACAATTTACATCCGTCATCAAAAGCAAGTATTAATTACTACTCGAAATAAGCAAACTCGAGCTGTTAATAAATGAAGATCTTAATTCTAAGCCTGGCCTATTTCCCAGAAATTACTGGCAATGCGCCTTTAGTAACAAACCTGGCTGAAGACCTCGCAGAGAAGGGGAATGAAGTGCACGTGATTTCTGGTATTCCTTCTCATGGACTAGAGAGGGTTCCGGAACAATATAAGGGCAAACTGTGGTGCTCAGAAGAAATCAATAATGTGAGGATTAAGCGAAGCTACAGTTTTGTTTCAGAGTCAAAGCGATTTTTGGTCAAGATCGCCAACTATTCATCATTCACTGTATCGTCTTTTTTCACGGCCTTCTTTGATTCTAGGAATTTCGACGTCGTTCTAGCTGTCTCACCTCCCCTTTTTCTAGGTATTACTGGCTATTTGATAGCTCGAATAAAGGGAGGGAAAGCCATATATAACGTCCAGGACCTCTTTCCAGAGTCTGCCGTTATAGCTGGAAAATTAAAAAAAGGCTTTGTTTTCCACATTCTTAAAAAAATAGAAAATTTTGTATACAGTAAAGCTGATTGCATCACTGTTATTTGTGACAGATTTTCAGAAGAGATAAAAGGTAATGGAATAAATGGAGATAAGATAAAAAAGATACCAAACTGGGTTGACACGGATTTTATCAAACCCATGTCTAAGGAACGCAATCAATTTAGGTGTGAACACAGACTTGAAAACCATTTCGTCGTTCAATTTGCAGGAACAATAGGATATTCCCAAGGGTTAGAAATCATATTGGAGGTTGCGAAGGATCTAGAGAGTTATAAAGATATTAAATTTGTTATAGTGGGAGTAGGAGTTATTAAGGAAGAGTTAGTCGGAAAAGCAAGCGATATGGCTCTGAATAATATACTATTTCTTCCTACTCAAGCTCAGGATAAGTTGCCATATCTTCTAACCGCAGCCGATGTATCTTTAGTTACATTGAGAAAAAATATGAGTAGAGTATCACTGCCCAGCAAGATTCTTGGTATTATGGCGGCTGGCGTACCAATAATAGCCAGCTTAGATGAAGGTTCAGAGGGTTGGGAAATTATAAATGAATCAAAATGTGGTATTACAGTTCCACCCGAGGAGCCTTCCAAGTTGAAAGAAGCTGTTCTACATTTTTATAATAGCAGGGAACTCATCCCAAAACTGGGGCAGAATGGGAGAGAGTTTGTGATGAAGAATTACTCCAGGCGTATGATAGTAAATAGTTATGAAGAACTATTTCAGTCCTTATTGAACAAAAATAGTCCTATTGAGTGTCAAGCATGAATCCTAAGTTACTAAATATTCTGATATGCCCTGAATGTAATTCAACACTTAAGATAGAAGAATACGACGTTGAGGGTCCAGAACTTAAAGATAGGGAAATATTAGAAGGTTCGCTTACTTGTGATGGATGTTTTAGGGATTATCCTATCATAAATGGAATACCGAGGATGTTGCCTGATTCGCTGTTTGATAGGCTTTATCACTATCATTCTGACTATTTCTCGAGGTATGGGTTAAAAGCGAGAAGATTTACAAAGCATCAAAGGAAATATGATGACAAGAAGAGAACGCTGGATAGCTTCAGCTTTCAATGGAATACATTCGGGGAGATTTACAATAATTATGAGGAAGATTTTTTAGATTACATCAAACCCATAGGTGCAGATTTTTTTAGAGGAAAATTAGGGCTTGACGGAGGATGTGGATTTGGACGTCATCTTTATTTTGCTTCCAAATACGGAGCTGAAATGGTAGGATTGGACTTAAGTGAGGCAGTGGAGGCAGCTTATAAAAATAATAAATACTTACACAATGTCCATATAGTCCAGGGAGATATATATAAACCTCCTTTTAGAGAAAACACGTTTGACTTTTGTTACAGTATAGGAGTTCTTCATCATCTGCCTGACCCTCCTTCTGGATTCCGAAGCTTAGCACGTTTTGTTAAGCCGGGTGGTATTATGTTCGCGTGGGTTTATGGACCGCGGCAAGGTATTTCTGAAAGTGTGACTGTCCTTCTAAGAAAATTCACAACAAGGATGAATTACAAAGCATTATATGTTTTATGTTTACTAATTGCCCTATCGCTTCGGATCTTTTCCCACTATCCATATATGCTTCTTTCTAAACTTAACTTTACAAAGGGTATTATGGAGAAATTACCCTTCAAGTATTACCACGACTATCCCTTCATAGCCCTTATGGGAGACACTTTTGACCGTCTTTCTGTTCCATTGGTTCACTACTACTCGGGCGATGAAATTAATAGCTGGTTTGAGAATGTAGGGTTTCGGGATATCAATATCATTCGAAGATATAGGCATAACGAGAGTTGGCGAGCCCTAGGTGTAAAAACCTAAATAAGAATTAAACGAGAGATAAATCATGTGTGGTATTTGTGGCAAGGTCTACTTTGATCATTCAAGACCTGTAGAAAGGGAAGTGATAAGTTCTATGAACGATGTTCTTCGTCACCGTGGTCCCGATGATGAAGGCATTTATATCAATGGCAATGTGGGTCTTGGGATGAGACGACTTAGCATTATTGACATCGAAGGGGGGAAGCAACCTATAAAGAATGAAGATGGTACAGTAAGGGTTGTATATAATGGTGAGATCTACAACTTCCCTGAGCTTAAAGATACGCTTATGAAGAGAGGGCATAAATTTTATACAAGAAGTGATACAGAAGTCATAGTCCATCTTTATGAGGATTTAGGTGAGGATTTTGTTAAAGAACTTAATGGTATGTTCGGCATCGCTCTGTGGGATGATAGTAAGAAAAAACTAATTCTTGCCAGAGATAGCATTGGTATTAAGCCACTGTTTTACGCAGTTTTATCAGATAGATTAATTTTTGGCTCGGAGATAAAATCTATACTGAAGGATCGTGTACCAAGGAATGTTGATCTTGAAGCTCTTCACGATTACCTGTCGTTAAACTATGTCCCCGCCCCTTACACAATGTTTAAGGGAATAAGAAAGCTCGAACCTGGAAACATGCTAATATTTCAAAATGGTAGGGTTAGTAATAAGAAATATTGGGACGTTCAGTATTTTACATCCGATAGCCAACCTTCTTCTTCTGGACTAAATAACGAAGAGACCTATACTGAGAGGTTGCTGGAGATTTTAAAAGACTCTGTTAAAAGGCACTTAATCTCTGACGTTCCCCTCGGGGTTTTCCTAAGCGGTGGTATGGATTCAAGTACAATAGTTGCTCTAATGAGCCAGATGAATACTAGAAAGATAAAGACCTTTACGATCGGATTTGAAGAAAAGTCTTATAACGAAGTGGATGATGCCAGGCTTATTTCCAGGAGATTTGATACCGAACATTACGAACTCATTGTAAGGCCAAATATCGTTGACCTTCTTCCGAAACTGATTAGATCTTTTGACGAGCCTTATGCCGATTCCTCTGCTATTCCGACGTACTATGTCTCAAAGTTAGCGAGAGAACATGTAAAGGTTTGTCTTGGTGGTGACGGTGGAGATGAAATCTTCGCAGGTTATGTAACCTACCCTGCCTATAAGGTGGCTAATTTATATAAGAAACTACCCGGGATCCTAACCGAGAAATTTATCCCATATTTGGTTAATTCCATACCTGTTTCTGATGGAAAAGTTAGCTTCGATTATAAGGCAAAGAGATTTGTAGAGGGCGCGCTTCTCCCTCCCGCCCAAGGGCATTTCTGGTGGAAGGTTATTTTTACGGAGGAGATGAAACAAAGGCTATACTCAGAAGAATTAAAGAGTACATTAAATGGCTTTAGAGATTCATTTCAAATTTTTAACAGGCATTTTGATGAATGCACTGATAGTGACACCCTACAAAAGTTACTCTATGTTGATCTGAAGGTTTATCTTCCCGATGATATTCTTGTAAAGGTTGATAGGATGAGCATGGCACATTCTCTTGAAGCGAGGGTTCCGTTTTTAGACCGTGAGGTTGTAGAATTCATGGCAGGTGTTCCAAGTAGGCTTAAGATGAAAAGGTTAAGCACAAAATATGTATTGAAAAAAGCATTAAATAAGTTACTCCCACAGGAGATACTCAAAAAGAAGAAGGGTGGATTTAACGTGCCAATTCCCAGGTGGATTAAGAATGACCTCAAAGACCGTGTCATAGATGCCCTTTCTCCGTCTAAAATAAGATCGACTGGATTTTTTAATGAAACGAACGTCTCACAAATTTTAAACATGCACATTGATGGAAAAAAAGACTATAGCAGGAATATCTGGGGGCTATTTATGTTTATGCTATGGCATGATGAATATATAAGTCCTCATTGAACCGAGCTGGCTATCTTCCCTTTAAAATCTTATGACAATATCTCTTTCAATTTGTGTTTTCTACCTAATATATATTCTGAGCTCGATAAATTACCTTTAGCTTGTTAAAGGGCTTCCAACGTCATTGCTAATCGAAGCCCTGAGTGAAGTGAATGGGGCCGTGAAGCAATCCCAACATAAGATGTCATTGCTGTAGATGTTAGATATTTCGTAGACGGTCTCTTAGATCTTAAAAGGGCATTCGAAAAATTGCGTTCAGAAAATCAGGAGCGAAGACGTAAAAAAAATTTATGGTTGTGGTTGGATTAAATTTGTTAGTCGTTCTGTCATCCCCGAGGACTTCTGTGGGGGATCCAGAGGTAAAACCATAGATTCCCGCTAACAATCCGCGGGAATGACAACAAGGGGACAGCCTTGTCGTGAGCCCTGAGCTTGTCGAAGGGCCTGTCCTGAGTTTATCGAAGGATCGAAGGATTGCTTCTTTCTACCTGTGCTGAACCCGTTTCAGCATCAAGACAAAGAAGGTAAACAGAAAAAAAATAAAATAATTGAAGAAAATGCTTTTAAAGATTCTGTCCTCGAAATATCTGGCTGTCACAGCAATGACCGCATAGGCAGCCAATTTACATGCTGATAACCCGCGGCTAACTGCTGGGTTCTTCAATTCAAAATAATCAATATTCATCTTCAGGAGGAAAGCTTATGAACGTAGAAAAAGCTCTTCAGCTAAATGATTCTGTGCTTCATCTTGACAGTAAAAAGTTGCTTGGACAAATCCTGCTTGAGTTTGGATACATAACAAGAGATGAACTCGATCAGGCTATAAAACTTCAGAATGAAGTTAACGATGATTTTGCTGTTTATAATGGCGGGATAAATTCCACGATGAGGATCGGTCAGATCCTGGTGGAGAAGGGGATTGTAACAAATGAAAAGGTAGAAGCAGCTCTCACGAGCCAGAGGCAAGTTTTAAATTCAAAGGAACAGACGGTTACTACCGTAGCAAGCAATCAATTTCATCTAAGTGTATGCATCCTAGCCACGGTCACTTTTGCATCGATCATATTCTTCCTATCTCTGATAAATCTAAATTTAATATTTATACCGCAATGGGTTCTATACCCGGCTCACTTTTTTGCCTATCTTTGTCTATGTTTTCTGATTTACACCACATTGCAATATTCTCCATGGAAGATGAAATTGGAAAGAAAAGTAATAACTGCTTTTCTTGGAGCTTTTGCTTTTGGCTTTCTTATTGAACTGATTCAGGTTTTCGTTCCACATAGATTTTTTTCCCTTTTAGATACATTAATTAATTTTTCAGGCGCGTTCTCAGCCGCCCTTTTTGTGACTTATACAAATTGGGGATTGGCGGAGATAAATTACCCACCCACGGAAGAGATGGAAGAAGAGCTTAGATTAAAACACTCCTCAATTGGAAAATCTTTTAAAGTGATTCCTTTTAAGAGGATCTTCGATTTTACTATATCATTTTTAGGATTCCTATTCTCCTTACCCATTTGGCTTTTTGTAATTTTTATAATCTGGCTCGAGGACCCAGGCCCTATTTTTTTTATTAAGACTTGCGTAGGAAAAGGAGGAAAGAGCTTTAGGCAACTTAAATTCCGCACTATGATAAAAAATGCTGAAAGAAATACTGGCCCTGTTTTAGCACAAGGAACTGATCCTCGCTTCTTACGTATAGGTAATATACTTAGAAAGACTGCCTTAGATGAACTTCCTCAGTTATTAAATATTCTAAAAGGAAATATGAGCTTTGTAGGTCCCAGACCCCAGAGGACCATTTTAGTACATAAATATCTAGGTGAGATTCCAAAGTATGCCCTAAGGCATACAGTGAAGCCCGGTCTTACAGGAATTGCTCAGTTGTATGGTCATTACTACGTAACTCCTAGGCAGAAGTTACGATTTGATCTAATTTACTTAAGAAAAAGAGGTTTTTGGTTTGATTTAAAGCTTTTCATCTATTCATTTATTATAAGCTTGGGGGGAGGGTGGCAGAATAGTGGGAGTAATGATAAGAAAAGCATTCTTGCGTAGAAATTTTCTGATGTGCAGAGTTTGGTTGTCTTATATTTTTGCTCATCCCTTCTGTTTGCTTTTTAAACATATCTATTTGTCGTTGGTTGTAAGTCTTTGGTTTTTTGGATTGCCTTGTCAAATGACTAACAACCAATCCTGTAGTGAGCTAGTCGATCCTAAGCTAATTACTAATCACGGAATAGGGCACCCCTTTACCCCTACGTTCAGTCTCTTATGCACGTTTACACAGGATGAATCAGGAAAAGTAGCATCATCATTAACACCTTTAACAGTTGCACCACAAGGAAATTGCCCCGTAGTCTGATTCCAAAGTTTTTGGTCAGTGAGAACTCCATCCTCATATCTATATACAATATTTGCTCCAATATCCTCGCCGCTTTTACCCCAACCCTTCATCGGGGAGCTGGACGGAATGTAAACTATGCAACTTCCAAGCGCTGGATTAACAGCAGCCTCATTAGTAAAATCTCCATATGCGTCTCCTCCAGGAGGATTAAAATTAATTGAGTGGTTAAATGCAACGGAGTAGTCAATATCCCATCCCCCGAGAGTAGGATAGCTTGGATTTACATAAAATCCGCTCCACTTATTATTCGCAGCTAGAATGTTCACACCATAAAATGATGCCGTAGGCGGACTTTGACCACCGCAGCCCCCACATCGCCCATCCAAATTTATACCCCTCGCGGTAGATGGCCCATGAGTATTAAGGATAGTTGCTTGTCTCACTATGGTGTTTACAGCCCCTGCATGAAAAAGTCCACCAAAACCACCGATAGCATTGGTGCTGATTGCTACATAATTCTCTATTATTGTATCTTTAACTAAATTTGTCGTTGCTTTACGGCTATCAAGTCTCATACCATTACGAAAAGCATTTAAGGAAATTGAACCCAGAATTTTGTTACCTTCTGCTGTACTATGAATCTGCATCCCTTCACTGTCTTCATCATTGCCCTCCACTATCACATTTTCCATTATGCTATTTGAGCTTCCATAAAACACTACAGACCGATCAGAACATTGACCCGCACCTATCCCAAATGGGCATGTGCTACTACCCGCAGGCTTAAAATCTCTAGCATTGGCATAAACTCTTCTAAATGTGCATCTTTGGGAGCTAAAGCAATTTAATAGATGTCTCATAGAAGCATAAAATTCTGAGTCTTCGACTAACACTGTATCACATTTAGAAATTGCAAACAGACCGGCATTAGGGGATAAGCGATTCTGTTTGAATGCCAATATTTTTCTAATATTGATATTATTGCTTGAAATTACCCATGCAGTTGGGATTTGCATAGTGGTATTAAAATCGTTCGCCCCAAGTCGTAATCCTTCTATATTCCAATAGGAGCAGTTTTGCATTTTAAATGCTTCTACAGAACCGTCTGAACTAAGAAAAGCCTGCCGTTCATTTTCAGCTTTAATTGTGATTGGCTTAGTTGCCGTTCCGTTTTTAGCACTTCCATTTGAACCACAACTGACGTAGGGCAGTCCTGTCGTCGATTTTGTATAGGTTCCATCCATTAGGATTAAACTATCACCAGCCAGAAGCTTGGGAATGGCATATTTTAAGGTCTTCCAGGGTGAGGATGTGGAGGTTCCCGAATTAGAATTCGATCCGGTAGGCGACATATAAAATGTAGGTCCGGTTGGTTCGGATGTAGAGGTTGGCGTCAGTGTTGGAGTGGTTGTTGGGTTCGGGGTAGGAGTTGGTGCAGGTTGGGGAGGTGAAGAAACGTTAACGGTCACTGAATCTGAAGCGCTCATGCCATCATTATCGACTACTTCAACCTTTGCATTATAGGTACCAGGAGTGATATAAATAAATTCAACGGGATTTGAGGGTGTGATGTCATCAACTGTTCCATTACCGTCATAATCCCATCTGTACTCTACAATATTACCGTCTGGATCGGATGCATTCGATTCAAAAGTTACATAAAGTGGAGATTGCCCGCTTGAAGGATTTGCTACCAAGTTTAAAGTGGGAGGTTGATTTGGAGAAGTTACAGACGAGGGTGTAGGGGTTGGTGCGGGTTTGGGTGTAGGAGTAGGAGTTGGAGTTGGAGTTGGTGGAGGTGTCGCAGGCTGTAATGCCATTGCAACATGAACTGCTCCTCGAGAGATTCCCTCGCTGGCATTATAATTTGCTGATGCGTAATTGGGCTGAACGGTATAATAAAAAGTATTATCTGAGTATTTAAATCTTTCAGTGCGTGCATCAAAGCCATTTGACCATGCAGTAATAGGAAAGAACAAAATTATACCAATTCTAATTAAAATCCTGTTATTTAATCTAAAATGAAAATTGGAAAGATCCTTCTTGGGGGCATTATCGTAGATATTCAAATTTCCATCCTCCTCAAATTTGGTTTTAGCAAAACGCGTTAAAGAGGATGCATATCTACTTTATGAATTGTGAAGGTATAGGGGTGGTGGACAAGAACTATTGTTTTCCATTACCCAACTTCGGCAACTCAGCCGACCTCGGTTACTTAGTAACCTTCAATCCTGTAGTTTTGCGTCCCGCTTTTCTAACGGTTTGCCTTTATCGGTTAGGTATATCTACCGACTATTGAAATCGTTAAAGTTTTTCTTTCAAAGAGCGATATAACTTGCTGTCGATTCTACAATAAACTA
>DASWID010000094.1 GCA_036397855.1 Thermodesulfobacteriota bacterium
TTCCTCCTTCAGCAATTTTTCTGATTTTTTGTATGCCTTCTCCAAAGAGTGAATCCTTATCCACACAGAGTTTAATTCCGTTATACTGGCTTGGGTTATGACTTGCCGTGATTATAACTCCCCCATCAACGTCGAGATTGAAAAGGGAGAAATAGACCATAGGAGTTGAAACCATGCCTAAATCAATAACATTGATTCCAGCTGATGTAATGCCTCGAATCATTGCTTCAGAAAGACGGGGAGAACTTAGTCTACAGTCGTGTCCAATAGTCACACCATCTTTTCCGATCTTTTCCATGTATGTGCCATAGGCTTTACCTATTGTCTCGACTACTGCTTCATCAATGTCCTCATCAACTACTCCTCTAATATCATACTCTCTGAAGATCCGGGGATTGATTGTTAACATTGATCATGGGCCTCCGGTGTTACATCGATAATTTTTCATAGCAATACAATATACATGGTTCTTTCGTCAAAGCACTTTCTTGACTTTGAAAACTCCCCTTTATATCATTCTGAGCATGATTTTTCCTTCTTTTACAGAATTTAAGGAGAAGCTAAAAAAGGGAAATCTAGTGCCCGTCTGGGGAGAAATATTTGTCGATTTCGAAACCCCTATATCCGCTCTCAAGAAGATCGACGGTGGGAGTTATTCTTTCCTGCTTGAAAGTGTAGAAGGCGGGGAAAAATGGGGGCGATACAGCTTTCTTGGATCTGATCCATCTTTGATATTTAGGTCGAAGGGAACTTATATTGAAATTATAGAGAATGGCATAATAGAGAAACAGAATGGAAATCCCATTGACTCTTTAAAGAATCTCCTTTCAAGATATCGTCCTGTGGTTTCTCCAGAATTGCCAAGATTTTATGGAGGTGCTGTAGGCTATTTCGGTTATGATATCGTAAGATTTATTGAAAAGCTACCCGAGCGGGCAAAAGATGATCTCAGATCATGGGATTCTTATTTTATGATAGCAGACTCGGTACTTGTATTCGATAATATAAACCACATCATGAAGGTTATCTCTAATGCGTATGTCTCAAGTATAAGTGAGGCAAAGAAGGTTTATGACGATGCTGTACTTAGAATAGAGAACCTGATAGATAAGCTTCACTCGCCACTTCCACTCTTTAAGAAAACTCCTATCAATAGATCAGTAAATGAATCAAGCCTCTTTGAATTTAAATCGAATTTGAACCCAAAAGAGTTTATGGAGTCGGTAGAGCGGACAAAAGAATATATTCAAGCAGGTGACATAATACAGGCAGTAATATCTCAAAGATGGAGCACAAAACTAGATGTTTTACCATTTGATTTATATAGAGTGCTAAGGGTCTTAAACCCATCCCCTTATATGTTTTATCTAAAAATGGGAGATGAATATCTTGTAGGTTCTTCGCCAGAAGTGATGGTTAGAGTAGAAGGTGAAAGAGTAGAAAATCGTCCTATTGCAGGAACCAGACCAAGAGGGAAAAATGAGGATGAAGATACAATACTTGAAAAGGAACTTATATCAGATCCTAAAGAGAGAGCAGAGCATATAATGCTCGTCGACCTTGCTAGAAATGATCTAGGAAGAGTGGCTGAGGTTGGTACGGTAAGAGTCGATGAACTCATGACTGTTGAGAAGTACTCTCATGTAATGCATATAGTATCAAATGTTATTGCAAAACTGCAGCGCGGGAAAGACGCCTTCGATGTCATAAGGGCTACTTTCCCAGCTGGAACACTTTCGGGTGCTCCAAAAATCAGGGCGATGGAGATAATCGAGGAAATGGAACCGAGCAGGAGAGGTGCCTACGGTGGGGCCGTTGGGTATTTCAGCTTTTCGGGTAACATGGACACCTGTATCACAATTAGGACATTCGTAATAAAAGGAGAAGAAGTTTTCATACAGGCAGGAGCAGGAATTGTTGCTGATTCAGATCCTGAAAGGGAATATAACGAGACTGTAAACAAGGTTAAGGCTCTTATAAAAGCAATTGAGGTAGCTAAGGCAGGAATTTAACCCTAGTTAAAAGTGGAGCGATATTTATTAAATTCAAATTGAAATTTATAGAGATGCAGGGGAAAAGAAATGATTCTCATGATTGATAACTACGATTCATTCACATATAACCTTGTTCACTACCTGGGTGAGCTCGGGGAGGAGGTTGTAGTTTTTAGGAATGATAAAATTACTTTGGAAGGCGTGGGTAGACTTGATCCGGAGATGATATTGATTTCTCCTGGTCCGTGTACCCCAAAGGAAGCCGGTATTTCGGTCGATTTGATTAATGAGTTTTTTGGAAGAAAACCAATGCTCGGGGTTTGTCTGGGTCATCAATCACTGGCATATGCAAGGGGTGGAAATATTGTAAGAGCAAAAAGACTTCTGCATGGTAAGACCTCTATGATACATCATGACGCGAAGGGTATTTATTCCGGGATACCCGATCCCTTTGAAGCAACGAGGTATCATTCCCTCATAGTTGAAGAGAAATCACTGCCCGATGAATTTGAGATTTCAGCATGGACAGATGAAGGGGAGATAATGGGTATAAGGCATAAAGAATACGTGATCGAGGGGGTTCAGTTTCATCCTGAGTCAATTCTCACACATTTCGGAAAAGATATTTTAAAAAACTTTTTAAATATTGCAAAGAGAAACTAATATTCATATTTACTGCTGTTATATTTTGTATTCATGTGTGCACTTGTATCAGTGAATAGAGGAGCTCATGCTTTTATATTTTAGACCGCGAGATTCCAAATTTATCGGTGAGGGCACACTGCCGCATGGCCCTTTTGACGACACGAAAAAGTGGCTGCCAATAACGCGTTACCTCGAGAGGGGAGCGGAGATCTTTCCCGACCAGACGATGTTTAGGGTGGCTGACAGGGATGGAAACCTCATCGAGAGCTATTCTTATAAGGAGACAAACGAGTGGGCCAATAGGGTTGCCAACGGTCTCAGAAAGAATTTCGGGATAAAAAAGGGCGATAAGGTTGGCATTTATATGATAAATTGCTCGGAGTATATCGTGTCAATCATCGGGATTCATAAAAGCGGGGCTGTACAGGTGCCAATAAATAAGGACGAGAAGGGTGAGAGGTTGGCCTATGTCATAAACTATTCGGATATGAAGGCTTTGGTGATCGATCCCGATAGCCTTCCACTACTCCAAGAGATTGCTAAGGATCTGACAAAAATTAAGACTATATTTATGACTGGAGATCCAAGGGCGGTGCCCGATGAGATCAGTGAAATCAAGGCACTGCCTTTTTCGACATTCAACGAATTCTCATCAGATAATCTGGGCATTGATGTCACAATAGCGGACATGGAACGCTGCATGTTTACATCAGGGACAACCGGTATGCCAAAAGGGGTGGCTAGGGACCACGGTGGTGTAATTCTAACCGCTAGGGGTTATATTATGCAGCATGGCGTGCGGAACCAAGATGTTTTGATGAGCGTGCTTACATTGGGTCATGCTAATGCCCAGGTGATGTGTCTTTTCACCGCCATAGGTGCTGGGGCGACTGCGGTTTTTTATCCTCGTTTTTCTGCTTCGAATTTCTGGAAATGGGCGACTGACTGCGGTGCAACCTGCACTAATATGCTCGGAGCTGTTTCGGAATATCTCTGGGCCGCACCACCCGGTGAGTGGGATAGAAAAAATAAAGTTCGTATCGTTCTTTCCGGTCCCGCACCAAGAAATCTAAATGAATTTGAAGAAAGATTTGGGATTCGGGCGATAGACGGTTATGGGTCTACGGAGATGGGTATGGTAACTTGGAAGGACCCGGAGGATTTTCGCCCCGGTTCATCCGGGTTTCCCATGGAAGGGTACCATGTAGAGCTGAGAGATCCCGAGGATACAAGCAAGGTCCTCCGTCCCTTCTGGGATCCGGTCGAAAATCCCAGCCCCCCCGATGATGCGAAGGGATTGCTCTTTATAAAACCATTTATTCCCCACACGACGCTTACCGAGT
>DASWID010000095.1 GCA_036397855.1 Thermodesulfobacteriota bacterium
GCTGTGCCTTTCTGACGAAATCCGAATCTATTTCCAATCCGAATACGCCTGACGCCTGTCACGCCCCTTGCACACCCCATGAGCGCCTGTGACTCAGCAAGGGGGGCGTGCCAGGCTACTCATGGCCTCCGTCACTCGCCCATAAGCGAGTGCCCTCGGCACCGTGTGGCGCGGTTCGTCCCTGCCTGAACGCCTGCCTGTCGGCAGACAGGGCAGGCAGGTCTTGCCAGGGGCCGCCGCCATGACGATTCTTTTATCCTTATTCTGTTTTACGTCAGTGATGTCGGCGCGCGCAGGCCAGCGAAAACCAAAGGTTGAGCCCGAGCACGCCGACAGCAGATAGTTCCCTTTAACGTTTATCAATCTCCAGAAGCCGATTGATTGGATTCTTCAAGCAATCTGGAACTTCAGCAGCTTTCATACTTTGAAATCGAATGAGTGCTTGGCTCACCTTCTCGGATTCGTCATGTGGAAGACCGACCTCAGATTCAAAATCTGGCTTCAGGAAGAAGAGCCTATCAGCATCCGCGACATTCTGAAGAGCCTCATTCCATTGTTTGTGCTTGTTATTTTCTTTCTCCGGTCGATCCTTATGCGTGTCCTCATCCGCTAGTACAATATAAGGAATACCTAACGCTTTTACCACGAGTACAAATAAAGGCAGTTTTGTCTTGCCTCCACATTCGACTATCGAGATTCCAGATTGGTTAATGTCTATACCGAGCGCACGAAATACAAGTGAAAGGGCTATCTTCTCCGTAATTCCCTCTACTAGCATCACTTTGCTGGCAAAAAATAGTTCATTGCGTTGTGCATCGAACTCCGTCATCAATCGCAGCGCCTTGCGATCATTTTCAGCGATCTCCACCTTTGTTGCTTGACTAATCCAAGTGCCCCGGTCCTTCGTGCGATGGACTTTCGCAACAGTTTCAGGCTGGTCTATGCGTACAAAGATCGGTGAGTGAGTTGTTAGAAAAACTTGGTTGCCATTTTCGGAAAGACGCCGAAGAACGGCTTCAAAGTAACGTGCCTTCTGTGGGTGAAGAAAAACTTCTGGTTCTTCAACAGCAAAAACAGCTCCCTCTTTTTTAAGTTCTTCGTATGTTCTGAAGATTCCTACAACGATAGCACTCTGCAAGCCTGCACCAACTTCACCAGCCGGACTCGTAATCCCCATTTGATCTACATAGAGTTGGAGGCTTTTGAAGACATGAGTAGGATCGTGACTTTCAAAATGCAGAGTTATCTTTCCCTCACCAGGATCTAAGCCCATTTGATCCATGGCATTTGCAGCCAGCCGCTTTTCAATATCCACGAACATATCCGTGCGCAGATACTTATAAGCATCTTTGACCGTTCGTTCAAAAGCGTCCTTCCGCGTCAGTTTCTGCATAGCTCCATCAGCTAAAGTGACATCGACCCTTGTCTTGTCGTTAAGAAAGTCGGTATTAACCTCATTAAAGATTTTCCGTAAGATAGACCAGCGATTGCCAGGATTCTGACGGTCGTATTCTCTAAGAACACCGACGTAAATGAAAGGGATTTCCTCACGGCGGTCGTTAGATACACGAAGCGGCAACCACTGGCCCTCATATTTTTCACCTTTCTTCAGCCGCGTTGCTGGATAAACAATTCCCTTCCCATTGCTATTAATGCAAACATAATCCACTTTGAGGGTGCCTGCTGGTTTCTTACCAACAAGTTTTTTATACGCTTTGCATCGAAGCTCAAAACCTGCAATCCCTACCTGATACCCATTGGGTTGGTCCTGGATCTCCTTGTCAAAATATACCTGTATGACAATATCTTTGGATGTATCTTGGCTGAAAAAATCCTCTTCAGAGAAGCTTCGTTCACTGGGCCACGCTTCACCGAGAACCAGGTTAATAGCGCGGAGAACATTGGATTTACCGGTGTTATTCTCTCCAACCAGTACACAGTAGGAACTTGGAATAAATGTGGTTTCTTTGATCGATCTAAAATGTTCAATGTGAACTCGAGCGATCCGCATAACTGTGCTTCTTTAACGGTCTTGGTACTCCGAACTCCAACCGCTCCACCCACCGACGCACACGACACGTAATCCAGGTCTCGAAATACGGCTTTCCCTGTTCATGATGTTACCCCACGGCTGAACTCGCTTAATCAGCAAGCTCTCGACATCAGCAAGAAGTTCACGACTCAGGCGTCGCCCAGACTCGATGGCTACGTCACCGACAAGGACAACGTGTTTCTTGATACCCCGCTCCCTTTCCAGCGCATCCCAAAACGCTACTTTGGAAGAACGGGTCCAACGTTGCCTGACCGTGATACCATCTGCTTTCCCGATGTAAAGGATCTCTTTTGCAAGATGATCGAGGTAGGCATATAAAACACGTGTCCAATCCCATGCGAGATCGGATTCTCCTCGAATCCGTCGCCATTTAATCTCAACGATCATGTCAGATCCAATAGAGGAGACACGCTTATCTCTTCATAAGGAGGTTATGGGACCAAACCTTTATCCCCACTGACAGACTGCTATCTCATTCCCCGTGATAATTCGGAATTCATGCCCTCCGTTGACCCAGGAGCCACAGTCCATCAGGTAATAGGTCGCGCCATTATGAGGACGGGTGACTAACCGGGCTTGGTGAGTGTGGCCGATGACAGCACAGACCAAATTTGGAAGCTGCTGGTGATCATCGGTTTGACCGTTCCGATATTTCTCAATGACACCGACATAGTAGTTGATGTATTCATGGGTGTTAAATCCTGTCGGGTCTTTGACGGGAGTCAATCCCGCATTGTAGATCGTAAATGTCCGCGAAATCGAGTCCCAAATATTACCAAGGATCAGATCAATGTCCGGTTCGATATACTCCATCGCACTGATGACCTTGGTGATCTCACGGCCAATGACGCCGGTCCACCGATCCTGATTATTGGCGAAATCGGCCTGGAACCCATGCTCATAGAAAACCGTGACTTCACTAGCTTTGTTCTTGGCGTAATGTCGCCATTTTCGTTTAAAAGTGACGCCTTTCTTTTGGTAGTAATGCCAGAGATCAATATCGTGGTTGCCGATGACATAAACGGTTTTCAGCTTTTCCATGAGTCCAAGAACGTTCGTATATTTTGACTCAATCAAATTGGTATTCCCTCTGGCCTGCCACAGATCATACATATCGCCCAATTGGACAATCTCTAAGTTCTCTTTCAGCTTCGCCTTAAGTTCGATGAGAAAATCCAGGAAATCCGTAAAGCGTTCTTCATGGGCCGTTCTTTTTCCCAATGTTTCTTTGGCTCGTTTTCCATCGAGAAAATCGTCGTTCGGCCCTTTCTCAAGAAGGTGCATGTCAGGAATGGCAAGCGTCAACTTATCCGTGAGCTCCTGTCCGGCTGTCAGCCTGAAATTCTTATACACCATGGCCTTCCCGCCGGACCTTTTTAAAAACTCATCAACGCTGACCATGTATCTTCCCTATTTCTTCCCGCATACTTCGATCTTGGTGATGACTTCCTGAAACCTCACCTTTTCCCCTTCCTGGATCTCCCGCCGCTCTGTGTAAAAGATTACGTTCTTGCTCTTATAGACCCTGGCATTCTTACTGAGATCCTGGTCGGGTTGAGGCAAAGGGAATTCATCCGGTTCACCGAGCAGTTCTTCCACCTTCTGCCACGTGAGATTATCTTTATATTCGACACAAACTAAGCCAGATTTTGCTTCTTCAAGGGTCTCGGTCGCTGCCAGTGACAGACTCCCACAGGATGATAAAAATAAGCTGGCACAGATCAGGATTGCTGTAAAGCGGGTCTTTATTCTAGTCGCCGCATACATACTACACAAGAAAACTGGAAGTTGGCCCATCGGCATGCTGACAGAAATAGTTATCTGAACGCAGGCTTAAACATTTGATAATCATTTGGTAAACCTTTTATATAACCACAGAATACCCATAGCCAGAAGTGCAATACTAAGGACAACAGCACTCTTTTGCACTGTCCAAATCACAGTATTCCAGTCATTTAATCTATTAGCGCCATTATCCTGTATGAATATCCAACCACATACGGCTAAACCAGCAACGAAAATACTTTGCTCTACACTTAATTTACTCAACAAATATTTATCAAGAAGTGCTACTGAGCTTGGGGCAAAAGCCTGTTCTCTCGCTTCTTCTTCTCCAATTTCAGGCGCGCTTGTTGTATCCCTCGAAAGCAACCCCATACCCGTAGGAACTTCCAAGCTAGCATCAGGGCCCAATGTGGAATTTGAATGGACTTCTTGTTCTACGGTCGCCGAGCTGGTCGATGCTTGGAACCTCTCTCGTTCTCGCATTCGTTTTTTCTGTTTTTTTGACATTTCAAGTTACTTGGTAAGTATTAAAGTCTTGATTTTTTCATGCTTAGACCATGCTTCTCTCGAAAAAATCGAGATCTTATTCACTATTTCCTTGTCTTCCATCACTGCATTTGGCTTCAGCCAGTAGTCAATATCAAAGTAAAAACCTACTTCTGGAAAATCAGTTTTTTGACTAAAAAATTCCTTTATTTGATCTTTAGGCATAGGTCCACTCATGGTATTAAAGTTACCATGCTTATCTGCGAAATTGAGGGGGCCTCCGATGTCGATCAGCTTCGCCTCATACGCTGTTATTAGTTCTTTTGTCGGGACTAAGTATCGAGAAGCGTATCGATCCCGAAGTTCATCAAAACTACCGCCAAAAGAAGTGCAGAACTTTGATCGAATCCCAATCCTTTGGACAAAGAGAGGGTTAATGAATCCATCAAAACCTAGAACGAATCTAAAGAATTTAACTACCTTATCAGGAAAAAATGTTGCCGTTGGGCTCGTAAAACACACACACCCCGCATTGCTGAAACCGACGAACACCCTAAGTTTATTTTCCTTATCATGAACGTCAACCCTATTCTCCACAATTAGCCACTCTGATAGCTCAAGATGCTTAGACAAGCTTTCTGCCCATACTCCACGATGATCAAGGATTTTAGCGTTAGGTTTATAGCGTATTTCGAAAATGTGCTCGTTGATCGTGCGTCCTATCTCATGAGTTGTCATGACATTAACTCCTTTTCAAATACATTTGACATCAATCTGCTTCCGAATCTGTGGATTTGTGGACCATTCGGCCCTCCCTATTTTTTCTTTCTTCCGATTCTCCGATTTCGTAGCTTGTACCAAATGTTCTGTAGTAGGCTGACTTCGCTCTCTGAGAAACCAAGTCCTTTTCTTAGAAGAATTCCATCGTTTATCTTAAGAACGTGTTCAACTTCTCCACAGCGTAGGGATTTATCTAAAAAATCGAAGTCAAGTTTTTCACTACAAGGGAACGGAAGAGGAAGTTTCTCTGCTTCATTGGGCTCAAGTTCTAGCACTCCACCTCCATAGCTTCGTCCAATTATCTCTGAAAAAGAGAAGGTCAATGAATTCAGAAAAGCCCCGGCAAAATATTTTTTATCTAAACTATTTTTAAATCGTACGCGGTGAATTGTGTCAGTACATGTAGCTTTGGCATCGTTCAATACGATCTTCGGATGATAGTGAATTTGCCGCAGCATAAAAGCATCCGGCACCCAAACAGAAGGAACGATGTACCACAACTTACGAATGCTGCATTTATAACCCTTGTGCAGGCTCTGTTTCTCTCCCGATAGCACATACTCTTGTGCGGTTTTCGGCAACTTGTCAAAGTTTACCGGCGGTAAATCCAGAAGGAACGCCGGAAATTTTTTCCTGATGTTTTCTTGAAAGTCCTCTTCAGAAAAGATAATACCTTGAAGATGTCCACTCCGCCCAACAACCCGCTGTGTGTACTTATCAAGTCTATATTCGGTAGTTTGTGGCTTACTAAGCACAAAAAAGTCATTCATTCCTGTGACGACGCCAACATCCACTTCAGCGATATCCCCTAAAACACAAAGCCTTCTGTCTTGACGTAGCTTTCTAACTAGATGAATTTCATCATTAGTCAGATAGTATTGAGTCCACTTCTCAGTTGAGTGATCCATCAATTTTAGTTCACTCTCAGCAGAAGTGTGCTTATAACGGGAAAGTTCATCAAGGTCATTTAGCTCGACAATTGTGATTCCCGTCTTTTCATGACCGTCACGTTCTCCTGTAAAAAGCACAACTTCCTGCTGAATATCATCGAAAAGTAATTTCTTAAAGGTGAAAATTGTGATTCTGCTATAGTAGTTACTCAAAAAATATCTGAGATCAGCGGCATAATTAACTTGCAACAATTCCGCTGGAATTACCATTGCCAGCCGTCCATGCTTTTTTAACAGAAGCGCGGAGGCGACAAGAAATGGCACCCACACATTTGTAAGGCGGTTAGGTCGAAGCCCCATTAGTTTCATGAGTTGAAAAGCAATCACTCGGTGTTCCTCGGGGAAATATTGATACCTGATAAATGGAGGATTTCCAATGATCGCATCAAATTTCTGATCGTTAAGATGCTTTACACAATAGGCAAAGAAGTCACCGATATGTATCTGTTTCTGACTTTGAGATATACAATACTTTTCAAGACGCTCGATTGCTTTCAATGCTTCCTTTTGATCATATTCGACACCAGAAATTTGCTTGCTAATGTTTTTCTTGGTGACTCCAAGCCCTAATAATCTCTCAATAGCAGCCTCGATGAAGGCGCCGTCTCCACAGCTTGGCTCAAGTACCGCTGCCTCTGAAGATGTTATGGCCCAGGAAGCCAAAAAATCGCAAATAACTTTTGGAGTATAGTAACTACCTCGAAGTTTTCGATGCGTCGGGAGCCGCTTCATAAGATCACTGTTTTAAAAACTCAGGAGTTAGATTCGTTTGCATAATTCAACCTCGACCGGTTGAATACTATATAACTGGCATACCAACAGATCTAGTTCTTGTCTCAATGAATGTATTTTTCTCTTGAGCAAGAGTTTTTTGTGAGGTGTAGCAACCGATGTAGTCTTATCGTTAAGTACGATTAGCTGCTGCACCAAATTAACTACCTGATTGTGAAGCTTCGCATCTGATGAATTCTTAAGGTCAATATTTCGAATGGGGATATCTTTAATGAACTGTTTCCCATGAGAATAATAACCTCCTCTAAAAAAGCTGCTCCCAGAGCGCACCATTGCCTCAAACACTGGGCTGCAAAGAATTGCTTGTAAGTAAAAGAGAGAGACTGTTACCTTATTTTTTAGCCGTATGGCGTAGTAAGGACCATTGCCGCCACCGGTGATTACAATATTATTGTCATCATAGGCATATCGTGGTTCTGTAGAAAGGATCGGGAAAATTATTTTTTCACCTTCAAATTTAGACAAACTTTGTGATCGCCCGTACCTGTACCAAGTTTTTTTAGAAAAATTCTGAACGTTTCTCTTCGGAGGAATAAGCGCAGTTTTATAAAACTTTAGATACTTCCAACAAACCGGGAACTGTGAGCGCATCTCTACCTCTGTATACAGCTTGGCAGTACGCCCAGAAACCTTATAAGGAAAGATGATGTAGGTATTGGGCTTGGGTCTGCCAAATGCTTCAAGGGGAGCATCAAGTAAACATGGTCGTAAGATACTCTTTTCAATTCGCCATGACTTTCCACTCAGATCCTGAAATATCACAGTCTTGCTTGTTTCAGACAGAGGATGAATAACGTATACACTGTCCTTACTTGTCTGAACACCAACAAATATCTCTGCAATTTCAGAAAGCTTGGTCTGTTTCCCCTCTCTAAGCCTTGCGAAAAGCTGTAAAACATTCTCCGGCAAAAATATCCATGGTTCACTAGTAATGCTATGTGTGGCAAGCGAGATAATTGCACCAGGTTTTTCATCACACCATGTCGAAAGGTCTCTGACTCGCTCAACCTTGAACTCTTGTGTGGGCGATTTGCTAAGGATTAAAAGACAGGTATAGGTCGTGGTATCGCCTCCGAACACCTGAAGAACTCCAAAATCAACAATTTCTTTTAAATGCTTGCCTGAACTGATGAGGCTACGAAGCGCTTTGCCAGCTTTGATTTTGAAGAATTTGTGGGGAACAATGTATCCAATAAGTCCGGAAGGTTTTAAAAGATTGAGAGCCCTCTCGACGAACAACATATATTTATCAAAATTGCTGCCCTGAGCGCATCTATAGGGGGACTTTTCACTCTGGTAAAACTTAACTTCATCCGCTGCATATTTCACCATATTCTGAATGCGGATATATGGTGGATTGCCAACGATAAGATCAAATCCTCCTGCCTCAAATATTTCTCGAAACGCATCATTCCAATCAAAAATATTTATTCTCTCTAATTTTTGCTCCTGTTTGAGCGCTTGCTTGTCAAAACTATAATATGATTTGTCTACCAAACTATTTCCACATACGATATTCTGATTCAAATTCGGCAATGCCTGTTTTTTAAATTTTCCAAAATGGCCTTCTATTGTTTCGTTACTCTCATTTTCTAAAATCTTTAACAACAAACTAAATCGTGACACTTCTACAACCTGGACATCTACATCAACACCATAAATATTGTTTAAAAGAATCCGTTGCTTCTCATCGAGAGTAAGCCTCCATTCATTATTCGGGCCCTCATATAACTTTGTCTGATGTTTTTGAATGCCATCTCTGAGATACCAATCAAGACAATAATTCATCAGATAATCGTAGGCGGCTACCAAGAAAGCACCCGAACCGCACGCAATATCTACCAAACGGAGTTTCGAGAGTTCTTCAGGTGTTTTCCCCTTGCACAATGGAACAAGTGTCTTTTTAAGGATGGATTCAACAATAAAACCAGGAGTCTTTACGATGCCACTGGATTGTTTTACTTCGGGCTTTTCGATGGCTACAACTTTGGCACCAGACTTTACTTCAACCGATTTAGATAAAAACAGCTCATAAATTTCACTAAGAATTTTTGCGTCTACGACCGAGAACGCGTATGGACTTTCAGGATAATAGAGTTCTTTAAAGATCAAAATTAATACCTGACTACCTACGCTCACTTTAAGGGACAGTTCATCCTCGATAAAATCAAATAGATCGGAATTATATTTTTTGTCAGCTTTATCAAAAAGCTTTTTAAGGATTTGATAAGTATTCTCTGTTCCTAGGTCCTTGAGCGTACCGTACTTTTCAAGATTCCGATCTTCACAGATCCGTAAAAATATAATCCTGTTAAGTAAGCGTTGTACCAGAAAATTTAATTCGACAACATTCAGTTCATGATTATTAGAGATGAGATCTTCGGCCAATTGCACACGCCAGTTTTCAATCTGCTTGAGAAAGAAATCATCGAAAGGTTCTGCGCCCGGATGTTCAATATCACCCCTGAATACTTCATCAAATTTTCCGGAGAAAGCCGATTCTCTTGAGAGATAGGCATAAATCTCATCAAATTTTTGAACATACTCACTGTGAGAATATATTTTCCGTCGTGCTACGTTTGCGTTATCTGTTGATTTTGGAACGTTCCGGCAGTCATAGATTATGAGCTGATCAAAATTCGTTAGAATACAAACAGGCAAACTTGCACTCCAACCGTAACGCTTAGCCTGAAAGGCCGGTTTACCATCTGTTCTAATTGAGATAGAAGGTTTTTTCGCTTCAACGAAAAACTTGCGTTTACCTGCTACACGGAAAGCATAGTCTGGTCTTTTGGTAAAGCTTTCATCGTCAAAGCTGTATTCAACGACTACTTCCCGTAGGTGTTGAGCCAAGCCTTTTTCATTAGTGATGTCCCATCCCAGTAATTCAAAGAATGGATCAATGAAATCTCTACGAAGCTGAGTTTCATTGTAATCGGAGCCAGATCGCAAATATTCATTAGCATGAGAATGAAACCTGCCAACAAGCTCCTTGAGTCTGTTTAGTGCTTCTTGTTTGTCGATAAACATGGCCGCTTCAGGAAATCTTCCGCAAGTTTGCAATAACTTTCCCTAAAACTCTGAAATCCTCTCTTGGCAAGACCTTAATTGGCTGCATAGTATCGTTCTCAGGTTGCAAGACAACTGCTCCATCCCTTCGGAAAAACCTTTTCACTGTTGCCTCATCCCCCAGCAGGGCAATGACTATATCCCCATTTTCTGCCATTGACTGTTGATGGGCTATGACAATATCCCCCTGATAGATACCGGCCTTGATCATGCTATCTCCATGCACTGTCAAAGCAAAGAGCCGCCCATATCGGTGGACCAGAGATTTATCTACGCCAATTGTTGTCTCGATGTTTTCTTCGGCAAGTAGCGGAGACCCTGCCGAGATTCTACCGACTAGTGGAACGGCGACGGTATTGGGTCGACCATTCTTTTCCTTACCCTTACTTGTGTCGGTAACTTCTATCCCTCTCGATTTATGGGGATGTCGCTTAATCCATCCCTTTTTGACAAGCGCTTTAAGGTGCTGTCCTGCCGCATTGGGCGACTTAAAAGAGAACTGTTTTTGGATTTCAGAGATGGTTGGTGGAAAACCCAGGCTTTCAATCTGACTGGCAATAAAATCAAGAATGTCTTGCTGGCGTTCTGTTAGTAAAACCCTCTCGATCATTATCAACTACCCTTAGGTTAAATTGTTCTTTATATACTGTAAATTTATACACGTGTCAAGAAAAAAGTTGATTCGTTCATTTGCAAGGGGCAAGTAGCAGGGTCATCTAGTTCTTTCCAGGGGGCGGGGGAGCCCCGACTGGTGGGAGGGGCGGGGCTGAGGCGGTCTGCATGGGTGAGTGCCTGAATGCAATGAAGGCACGAAAGCCGCCGACCCCTTGATGAGATTTTTATCAAGGGGATGCCGCGCCCAAGCAAGGCAAGGCGGCGGCCCTGCCCGCCGAAGCTGGCCGAAGGCCAGGCAGGCTAGTTGCCCGGAGTGAGCAACGAAGGGCAACAACTGACTGGCTTGAAAACTCGCATGGTGGCGAAGGAACGAAGCCACGATGCGACACCACATTATTTGAGCCAACGGAGGGAGTCTGCCGCAGGCAGTCTCCCAAAGTTGATCAGGCGTGATTGAGAGTGCTATGCTTGGGCGATTTATCAGTGCGAATGGAGTTAGCCCTTTTGCCCTTAGAGGCGGCGGCCCCTGGCAAGTGACGAACCGCGCCACACGGTGCCGAGGGCACGAGCTTTGCGGCTCATCAGGGGCTCTGCCCGCAGGCAGCGAAAGACCCGAAGGGGCTGAAGCCCGAGGACAGAGACCCTGAGAGCCCATGCAAGGGCGAGTGACGGAGGCCATGAGTAGCCTGGCACGCCCCCCTTGCTGAGTCACAGGCGCTCATGGGGTGTGCAAGGGGCGTGACAGGCGTCAGGCGTATTCGGATTGGAAATAGATTCGGATTTCGTCAGAAAGGCACAGC
>DASWID010000096.1 GCA_036397855.1 Thermodesulfobacteriota bacterium
AGGCTATCGATATGGCATTTCGAGCATCCGATCTCTTCAAAGACTGCTTCACCGTCACTTACTGCCTCCGTTATCTCACCCCTTGGCGGAGGCGCGAGAAATCTTTGAAACGCGCCTATAGCTTCAAGCTCCTCGAAGCTGGCTTCAAAACCCCCTACAAGGTCGCACCCGTCTGGTATTGGTTGACCTTGTGGCAATTGTTCAAAAATTGTCACAAAAACATCATGAGGGTTTGTAACCCCCATCTCCCTTACGAGTGCAAATCCGGTAAAGGTATCTAAGTCTGGAATGTCGGCCTTGACTCCAAATCTTGTGATCATTTCATAGAACAACGAGAAATGCGCACGACCCGATATCCCATCGCCGTCTAAATCATCGGGGTCTTCATTGGCCATAATGACCTCTTCTGGAATTGCTTCAATCAGTCCGTCTCCAAATAGTGGGGGGATTTGCCTTGTCGCAACTATGGTAGCTTCATCGGGAATTACCTCCCCCACAGGACAGCCCTCGATTTCTTCTCCTATTCCCCTGGTCTGGAGCAAGTCTCCGCCTACGGATTTTAATTCATTGAAAGAATTGCTTATCTCTGTCCCAAAAAGGGTTTGAATAATTGAAAGGTCGTTAATATCCCCCCCAATTGCCGGGTCTCTATGGCACGCATCGCAGCTTCTCTCGTTAAAGACGGGACCCAATCCGGTTTCAGCGGTCCTGATCCTGGTAAATTCTGTTAATCCTTTATTGAATAGGTTTAGCTGTTCACTGGTGAGCCCTGTAAGTGGTTTGCCAAATTCCGCAATCTCCTCCCTGGAATTGCCATCGTTTTGACTGTCACATCCATCAATTAAAAGTCCAGCAAATAGCGTCGCTGTTAGAATCACAGCAGTTATGAAAGACCTATTCATTTAATCCTCCATGCTCGCCTTAGCCTTATATTATACATCTTAATTTAAGAAAAAATCAACAGGAATTCGTGGTGGTTGTGTGGAGAAGCGGAGAAGCTCGATATTGAAATTCTTCATCCACTTTTCTAAAAGCATCGGTATCACCCACGGACCGAGCAATACTCTTTTAGACTCAATTTAATTTTAAGAATACTATTAAATTATGGTTTGACTTCTGACACAATTGTTTCGAGGATTTTATCGCGAATCATCTCCTGGCGACTACTGACGATCGGTTCGGCATCTAGAACGAAGCAGTAAAAAGATCTGACTTACCGGCTCAGATGGTATATTGCAAGCGAATTTTCTACTTAATGTCTTTTATTCTTTAGTTGACTTTTTTGAATAAAAAATATAATTTATTTGCTCAGATACTCAAAGGAGGATAGGGCTAATGAAAAAGCTTATATCATCAATGATCGTAATTTTTATGCTTTTTGCATTATCGTTGACCCCGGGATGCAAAGAGAAGGCCGAAAAAGTTGAAAAAGAAAAGTACGAAACTACAAAGACTCAACTTGAAGAAACCAAAGCCAACACGGATATCCTGAAAAAAAGCATAGAAGAACTTCGGATGGAAGTAGAAAAATTACAAAAGGACCTCGATCAGCTTACGTTTGAGAAACAGAAATTATTAGCCGAAAAAAAGCGTTTAGAGGCTGAAGTAATAGAATTAAGGATAGGGATAAAACCGACGCCAACACAAATAGAGGAATAACCCAGGACAGGAATAACGCGCAGCAAGCTGCATGGGTATCAGCAGATCAACAGACACACTTTCCACTCAATTGCCCACTAGACCCTCCATTCACTCGCTATTATACTCCTGGCAGGGTCATTCCTATGCTCTGTCCATGCGGGGTTGGAAAACCCCGCCTATCGTCATTGATGACGGTATTTATTATGGATACCAGGGACATTCTTGTCCCGATAGGTTTCCATGTCATTGATTTTATTGAGGATTTTTAGTCGAAGGGCCTGTCCTGAGTGTATCGAAGGGTCGAAGGGTTGCTTCTTTGTACTTGTGCTGAACTCGTTTCAGTATCAAGACAAAGAAGTTAGAAATAGGTATGGGGGAGGAGATTTTAAAATTCTGTGCGCCTATTCC
>DASWID010000097.1 GCA_036397855.1 Thermodesulfobacteriota bacterium
GCCGCTTGATTCTCTTCGGGAAATAATTTTTTTAAAATCCAGGCTGCCTCCTAGTTGATTTATCTGTAAATCTCTTTCAGTATCGCCAACATCAACTCCCCTGAAAATAGTTTTACCTCTAAAGGCGACATCGCCCTTGCCAAATGAGCCAGTAAGTCTCAGATCTTTTGCCTCGATGCTTCCTGATGCAACAATATTTGAAAAGCCTTGTGATAAAATAGTTAAGTCCTCAAGCCGGGAAGTATTTGCGGAACCACTAATATTAAAGACTCCTTCTGTTGTTATCCTATCAATGCTCCCATCAAATTTGCTAACAAGTAATTCCCCTATTTCAAAATCAAATGTATTTATCAACAGTGTGTCAGATCTTTTGTCGTATGTAATATCATATAGGAGTTCGGTCGATAAAAGTGGTCGGGTATTTGTGGATTCTTCACCATTTTCTAGTTTAATCTTCCCGCTTGAACTGATCGTTTCAGTTATCTGAAAATTTAAGTCTGCATGTAACGAAAGATCCTCCTTATGCTCTAAAACCTCGGATAATGAGCCCACTTTTAACTCAGCTATATCTATATTTAATTCGCTATTCGTTTGGTTCGAAGAAGTTTTAATAAATCCATTGATATCAATTTGGTTATCAGAGATTGTTATATTTCCCTTTATATCAATATTTTTTTGATCTTCTAACTCGTAATCTCTTAATCTAAAATCCAATTTACTTATATAAAGTTTTACCCCGTCTGAAACTTCAATTTTAGCCATATTTAATTCTATTTTTTTTATACCAATCGAAAAAAAACCCTCTTCTTCCTTATCTAACCTTTCTTGTCCGAGTTCAGTGATAAGCTTCTTAAGTTTCTCGAACCCGACTTTGGGTAATGATAAGTCTGCATCATTAATCACTATTTCTTCAATTTCCATTTTACCTTTGATTATTGATGATGTTATATCTGGTTTGATAATTAATTCTCCGATCTTGATTGGATAAGCATTAAGATCAGTTGAGTCAAAAATCTCTATGTTCTCGACTTCGAGACCGGCTAAAAAACCAAATGCAATGTCACCGATCTTGACTTCATAACCCTTTTCTCTGGAAATATCTACTACCAGGCTTTGAACTTTTTCGGCTAAGTAAAACTTTGAAAATAAGAAAACGGAGACGAGCAAGAGTGAAAAGACAATCGCAACAATTGTTAAAAAATATTTTGCAATACCTTTCCGGAGAGCCGGCATACTTCGGATATTATATTAGTAATAGCTTGAATTAAAAGGAGACTAAAAAAATCAGAAAACGAAACTAAGGGGTGTTCGGTTCATAACAGGCTAAGAATCCGTGATATAAATTCAGCTTAAAAATTCGCCTATCTCCAAGACACATATCTTGTGTCTTTAATATGGTTGTAATAGGCTAAAACCTTTTCAACATATGCCTCAGTTTCAGGATACGGCGGAATCTCATATCCATATTTTATTACTGCGTCCTTACCGGCATTGTATGCAGAAAGCACAAGCTCTAAGTCACCCTCGAAATATTCCATTAAGTCTCTCAGATGCCTGACTCCTCCGTCGATGTTATCTTCAGGATCAAAGGGATCTTCTACTCCATATATACTTGCAGTCTCAGGAATGAGCTGCATCATGCCCATCGCTTTTTTCGGCGAAACAGCTTGCGGATTGAAATTCGACTCCATCTTTATCACTGCCTTAATTAGATAAGGATCTACACCGTATCTTTCACTTGCACTCAATATTTCATTTTCAAACTCCGACTGAAAATGATCATATTCAATACTATCTCTAAACGTTTTATCTATAACATTAAACCTTGCAAGCGGCGATGGAACGCTGAAAGTTCTCTCGGATGGGACATTATTACACTCGAGCGTTTCAAATCTCAAATTACTCTTAAGTATGACCATACAACTTGACACCCCCGTGATAGTTGCATACTCATCATTAGCCAGAGGAATCACATCACCCTGAGAATAAGTCTTGAGCTTACCGGTAACATGATTTTTAATTATCGCCTTTGAAGTCGAGCCCCCGGCACCAATAGTGCCAAGAAGCATTAATTGATCTTGTTCAAAACCCTGTGAATAGAACGGATAGAGAAGAAAAGTCCATAAAACTGTGACAAAGGCTACATGAGAACTTCTCATTTGCGACATATACTATCAAAGATGAACAACAAATACAATACAAAACTTTTATGAACGAAATCTAGACACAATTAGCCCAGCTATTTGGTGTCAAACCAGATCGCTACCCATCCGCTTTCAGAATACTCGTTATTTACCCTGAAGCCTGTTTTTGCATACGCAGTTACCAGTGCTTCCTTCTTCATCTCATAGATTCCAGAAACAAGGAGAATGCCTTCCCTTTCTAACATGGATTTAAAACCATCTACCATAGTCAGAAGATCATCAGTAACAATATTTGCTATAATTAATTCAAATCTCCCTCGAACATCTTCCAAAGATCCATACTGTACACGACCTATAGAACTCAAATTGTTCTTCTCAAAATTCACCTCAGCCTCTTTCACCGCTATCGGATCGATATCCACAGCCAAAACACTTTCAGCTCCCAGCGATGCAGCACAGACCCCCAATACTCCGCTTCCACACCCAAAATCCAAGACTTTTTTTAGAATCCCATTTTTGAATATTTCTTCAAGACCCATTATACAGAGCCTGGTTGTAGGATGTTCGGCACCAAAGGAGCTTCCTGGAGAGATCTCGATGATTCTATTTTCACCCTCCGGGGTTTTCAATCTAATCCTCGATTCCGTCAATCGAAATTCCACATAGGGTTTATAGGGTCTCATTGATTGCATCTAAACATCTTTTTGTCTGAACGTCAAGAGACCTATAAAGCTAGCGGAGGACTTTAGTCCTCCATAAATTGTCATCCTGAATCCTGTCCTGAGCCTGTCTTGAGCCCTGAGTAAAGCTGAAGGGTCGAAAGGCCAAGTCGAAGGATCGTTTCAGGATCTCAGCTCACTTCGCTAGAGACGCAAAATTTTCCGTCTCTACCTCTAAAGGAGGGTTCATGATGATTTTGATAATAACTATAATTAAAGGTGACAAGATTACTATGCCTTGCGCAGTGTTCCCAATAAAAAAAATTAATCTAAATCAAGTTGAAATTGATGATAATACTAGTATCCTTTGATCAACTCTTCGTCTAATTAAGGAGTAAAAATGTACGAATTATTTAAGTCCCCGGCTTACGATAACGCGCTAAAACAATTTGACAGGGCATGCGATAAACTGGATCTGGAAGATCGAATTACAAAACGATTCAGACTGCCACAGCGAACACTGGTAGTGAGCTGTCCAGTAAGAATGGATGATGGAGATATAAAGGTCTTTAGCGGGTATCGAGTTCAACACAACCTCACCTTAGGACCTTGCAAGGGCGGTGTACGCTATCATCCCGATGTAGATATGGGAGAAGTAGCTGCCCTGGCGATGAGTATGACATGGAAATGCGGTATAGCTGAACTTCCTTTCGGAGGGGCTAAAGGTGGTGTAGCCGTTGATCCAACTAAGCTCTCATCTCATGAGCTTGAACGGCTTACAAGAAGGTACACCGCCGAGATACTCCCTATAATTGGCCCAAATAAAGACATACCTGCTCCGGATATGGGGACTAATCCTCAAATAATGTCATGGATGATGGATACGTATAGCATGACGGAGGGATATACCTCCCCAGCAGTAGTCACCGGAAAACCCGTGATAATTGGAGGTACACACGGTCGGGAAGAGGCCACAGGCTTTGGCGTTGCTTATATGACAGAGGATGCATTAAAACATTTTGGCAAAAAACGCCCCGGGATGCGAGCGGCGGTACAGGGATTTGGTAATGTAGGATCTCACACTGCCCTGAAGTTATCAAGATTAGGTTATAAAATCGTTGCAGCAAGCGATTTATTTGGAGGAATTTACAACCCTTCGGGCCTTCCAGTTGAAAAAATTCTCAAGATTGTTGGGAGTGGAGGGAGAATACAGGATTTGCCGGATTCCGATAAAATCACAAACGAAGAGCTACTAACCGTGGATTGCGACATCCTGATTCCTGCCGCAATTGGCAGAGTAATCACCAAAGATAACGCCTCAAGGTTAAGATGTGAGATTGTCATAGAAGCAGCTAACGCGCCTACAACCCCCGAAGCCGACGATATTCTTGAGGAAAGAGGAATTACAGTTGTACCCGATGTCATTGCCAATGCCGGTGGGTTAATTGTGTCATATTTTGAGTGGGTACAGGGACTGCAAGAATACTACTGGTCTAGTGAACTCGTTTTTTCAGAGCTTAAGAAGCGAATGCGTAGAATATTTGATAAAATATCGACTTATTCTGAAGAAAAGAAGGTTTCTCCTAGAATGGCGGCTCTTATGCTTGGCATACAACAGATAGCCGCCGCGAAGAAATTCAGGGGATTATACCCCTAGACCCAGCGTCGTTTGTAAACACCAAAAAGTATCTGTAATATAAACCGTCTATGAGCAAAATCATACCGAGGGCGCTCACGATTGCAGGATCGGATTCAGGCGGAGGAGCTGGAATTCAGGCGGATCTTAAAACATTCACCGCACTTAATGTGTATGGGATGTCCGTTATTACTTCTATCACGGCTCAAAATACACAGTCTGTAATGGGTATAAGTGACATATCTCCTGATTTTGTGGGACTCCAGATTGACGCAGTCGTTGGTGATCTCGGAGTTGACTCTGTAAAAACCGGCATGCTATCAAATCAACTTATAGTTCTCTTGGTTGCTAAGAAAATTAAACAATATGGAATTGAAAAACTGGTCGTAGATCCGGTTATGAGGGCAAAAAGTGGAGATTCACTGTTAAAGAAAGAGGCAGAAGCTGCGATAAGAGATGAGTTACTCCCTCTCGCATATATAGTTACGCCTAATATACCCGAGGCTGAGATGCTGTCGGGTATAAGAGTTAGATCGGTAGAAGATATGAAGCAGGCAGCAGAAAAAATAAAGGCTCTGGGCCCGAAAAATGTGCTCGTAAAGGGGGGACACCTCGATTGGACCAAGGAAGCGATCGACGTTTTATTTGATGGTAATGAGTTTCATAAGTATAGAGCTCCAAGGATCAACACAAAAAACACCCATGGTACAGGCTGCACTTATTCAGCGGCAATCTGTGCCGGACTTGCAAAAGGTTTTCAGGTATTAGATGCTGTTGAAGACGCGAAAGAATACGTTACTCAGGCCATAAGAAATTCCTTCAACTTGGGTAAGGGCCACGGCCCTCTTAACCATTTTTGGAAATCTCAATAATCATGATTCATGATGCAGGATACAGGATGCACGATGTTTAAAGAGCTTTTCTATTTTATTCCTTATCATGTATCTTGCATCCTGCATCTTGTATCCTCGTTGCATTTATCGCCGGTCACCCGTGGCTAACTAAATATCATAAGGGAGGTAATAATCCCCAATGGCCGAGTTAATTGACGGTAAAAAAGTATCCCAGCATATCAGGGAAGAAGTGGCTAGAGAAGTAGAGAAACTTAAAAATGAAACTGGAACAACTCCAGGACTTGCGGCGGTACTGGTTGGCGATAATCCAGCGTCTGAAATTTACGTAAGAAATAAAAGAAAAGCCTGCGGGGAAGTTGGGATTTATTCAGAAGAATATAAACTTCCCAAAGAAACTTCTGAAACCGAACTTTTGTCACTTGTCGAGAAACTAAATAATGACGTGAAAATTCATGGGATACTGGTTCAGCTTCCCCTGCCAGAGCAGATTAATAGTACAAAGATTCTCAGATCTGTTTCTCCCTCAAAAGACGTCGATGGTTTTCATCCGGAAAACGTGGGATTGCTTGTTGAAGGAAATCCAAGATTCATATCGTGTACACCAAACGGAATAATGAAAATGCTTGACTTTTATAATATTGAAATCAAGGGAAAAGAAGCAGTGGTAGTGGGGAGAAGTAACATTGTTGGAAAACCTACAGCGATACTCTTGCTGCACCGGCATGCTACAGTAACAATCTGTCATTCTAGAACAATCCGACTCGATGAAGTCACACGCAGAGCCGACATCTTAGTTGCAGCAATAGGACGACCTAATTTTATCACCGAAGATATGGTGAAGGAGGGAGTCGTCGTCATCGATGTTGGTATAAATCGTAACAAAGATGGAAAACTTATTGGTGATGTTGATTTTGAAAGGGTGAAGGAAAAAGCATCATATATAACCCCGGTCCCCGGTGGAGTTGGCCCTATGACAATCGCTATGCTGCTGTGGAACACCTTAGAATCCGCAAAAATGCTAGCAGGGAAAGCAAGATGATAAATCAAACGGGTCAAAATCTGAAGCCGTAAGCCGCCCTCCTTTTAATTTTTTCGTGCTACGTCAATCGAAGTAGCTCTCACCGATTCCCACCCATTTACGTAGGGAACGCATAAATGCGTTCCTGATAACGGGGAAGAAGAACGAAAAGAAAAATAACTCATTTATTCATGTCTGACCCCGGAGATGTGCTTTTTTAATTTAGCGCCCGTGAAACACTTTCAAGCGCAGTGTCTTGATAAAAATAAAGATAAAATCCTGATAAACTATAAAAGACTTACAACAGCTACCCGATGATCGTCATAATTTAAATAAGATAAAATTAAATGTCTCACAATATAGCACACCAACAGGCAAATGCATCCCTTTATTCATGGATGACAAGACTGGTAGATGTTCAACCGGACGAATTAAGATCCCTCATTTGGTCGTTTCTCTACTTCTTTTCCCTGCTATGTAGCTATTATATAATCAGGCCCATACGAGATGAGATGGGGATAGCCGGTGGAGTTGAGAATTTACATTGGTTATTTACAGGTACTTTTCTTTCAATGCTTGCTGCGGTACCGCTATTCGGATGGATTGCCTCAAAGTACCCTCGGAAAAGGTTCATTCCCTGCGTCTACTATTTCTTTATAGCAAATCTCCTGCTCTTCTTTTTCTTATTTAGTACCAATTTAACACATGCTTATGTGGCGCGCGCATTTTTTATATGGGTTAGTGTATATAACCTTTTTGTCGTATCGGTATTTTGGAGCTTCATGGCAGATATATATAGCGATAACCAAGCAAAAAGGCTTTTTGGTTTTATCGCGGCCGGGGGAACAACCGGCGCCATTGTGGGCCCAGCGTTAACGGGGAATTTGGTATTATTGTTAGGTCCTAAAAATTTACTGCCCCTGTCAGCAATTTTATTGCTCGTGTCTGTTGTCTGCATAGGGCGCTTAATTTCAAAAAAGCATGAATCCACTTCGACGGTTCCTGGTTCATTTTCAAAGACCGAACCCAACCAAGCTGAGGATTCGGATGAAAAGCCAATGGGTGGAAGCATAGTTGCTGCATTCCGTTTAGTCCTAAGCTCCCCTTATTTGATGGGAATTTGTCTTCTAATCTTACTATTTACAACCCTTGCAACCTTTTTGTATTTTCAGCAAGCGCAGATAGTTCGGGATAGTTTTGATGATCCATCCCGACGTACTGCGGTATTTGCTGCAATAGATTTTGCAGTCAATATACTTGCGGTCACCATTCAGGTTCTTCTCACCGGTCGTATTGTCAAAAGTATAGGCCTGAGTTGGAGCTTGGCCTTAATACCGGTGCTCCTGGGTTTAGGCTTTTTAATGTTGGGCTTGGTCCCTTTACTTATGGTCCTCGTTATCGTTCAGGTCGTTCGGCGCGCTGGCGATTATGCCATAATGAAACCTTCACGCGAGATGCTTTTCACTGTGCTAAACAAACAAGAAAAGTATAAGGCGAAAAATTTTATAGATACTGCGATCTACAGGGGGGGAGATGCTGTGAGTGCCTGGATTTACGCAGGTCTTTCAGGTTTGGGTGTGAGTCTTTCGGCTATTGCTCTTGCCGCTGTTCCTATTTCCGGAATTTGGGCTATCGTTTCGTATATATTGGGTAAGAAAAGGGAAGAATTGGCTGGCAGAAGCGCGTGAGAGTAGTAAATAAAAACTATTGGAGGAAAATTAACATGATTTCACGAAGGAAATTCATAGGGGGTCTTTTCGGGACATGGGCCGGAATTACTTTTCTCCCAGACAAACTGTTATCAAAACAACTGCGTCCCATTAAGAGGACTATACCCTCTTCGGGCGAGCTGCTTCCGATTATAGGTATGGGAACATCCCGTACGTTCGATGTCGGTTCCAATAAAGAAATGCTTGCTCAGCTAGCTGAGGTCATGCAGTTGTTCTTTGATGGTGGAGGTGCGTTGATAGATTCTTCACCAATGTATGGTTCTTCAGAAAGGGTCTTGGGCGAACTGCTCAAAAAAACGACTAATAAGAAAAATCTCTTTTCTGCAACCAAGGTGTGGACCTATGGCAGAGAATCAGGAATTAGACAGATGAATGAATCACTTAAATTATGGGGTTTAAAGAGTTTCGATCTTATGCAGGTACACAACCTTCGTGACTGGAAGGTACATATAAAAACCCTCAGAGATTGGAAAGAGGAGGGCAAAATACGATACATTGGAATTACGACTTCTCATGGAAGAGACCATGAAGAATTCGAAAAGATTCAGAAGACCGAGCGGCTGGACTTTGCACAATTTAGTTACAATATCGAGGACCGTGTTGCAGAAAAACGTCTTTTGCCACTTGCTCGGGAAAAGAATATAGCGACTATAATAAATCGTCCATTTCAAAGAGGTGGATTATTCAAAAAAGTTCGGGGAAAACCCTTACCGGAATGGGCTTCCGAATTTGATTGCACTAGCTGGGGTCAATATTTCCTGAAATTCATTGCCTCAAATCCTGATGTCACAAATATTATCCCCGCCACATCAAACGTGAAACACGTGGCCGACAATATGGCAGCGGGCTTTGGCCGGTTGCCTGATGAGAAAACACGCATTCGAATGATAGAATACTACGAAAAGGTTTAATTGACAGAAAAAAGCGGGAGGAACCCTTTTTGCTCTATCCTACAGAAAATCCAGCGACTCCCTGCCATCTCGAGTACCGTTATCGGGAATCCGCCAGACAATAATTGCGAATGGCAAGGCCACGAAGCAATCTCCTATTCAACCCACCTTCCCTTCCGTTCCCTTTTGTCATCCCCGAAATCCGTCATCTGAAATCCATCTTTCAGAATCTCACAGACATTGACCAGTTCCTAAATTCCCAATTCTGTAATATAATAAGTAGAATCCCATGTGTGACCCAGTGCTGAGAGCCGCAATTTTCGAAGAACTAGGATACTTCGACAAAAACAAAGAAAAGGACAAGAAAGATGAAATTCATGATGAGCAAAGTAAGAAAGATAATTTAAGAAATACCGGGGAAGAAGAACGAAAAGGAAAATAACTCACTTATTCATGCCCGACCCCAGCGACACATTTTCCTAGAAAAAAACAAACGTGTATTCAGCCAATTACGTCTCATGTCAAGGCCTGACACGTTCAGTTCTTTTCTCAAAGCCTTTTGATAATCTTTTCATAGACCATCTTTCGGTGAATGATTCCTAGAATTAGCACTTCATATTCTACGATTTTAAATACTACTCTCATATCTCCAACTCTCAATTTCCAATAACCTTTGAGTGAACCCCTGAGAGGTTTACCATATTTCTCAGGTTCGCTTCCCAAACGTGTCTTTATGGCTTTAGCAACGAGCTTCCTTTGTCTCTTGTCGAGAAGCTTAATATCCTCTTCTACCTCAGGATGATAAAGAATGATATAGGGCATTTAGTCTTCTTTTCGAGAGCTAGGCCGATCGGTCCATATTTCATCATGAGTAAGAGCTTTTTTTCGTCTAAATGTTTTTTCACGTTCTGAGGCAATTTCGTTAAGAATTATGTCTTCATGAATCTCCAAAGCCTCGCGCAGCAAATCTCTTGCTTTAAGCGAAATTGATATCCCCTCCTTTTTTGCAATTCTTCTGATCGCCTCGTAAAGAGGTTTTTCTAAAACAACGTTAATACGTGGGTTTTTGGCAGGCATGCATTCTCCTCAACTCAATATAATTGATTAATACAGTGTAGCACAAGTGATGCACTCATACCAATTGCTATAGGTGTTTTTTATATCCTGCATCTCGCCTCCTTAATCCCGCATCCTGCATCCTATTCCCTGTCTTCTGTCTTCGGTCTTCTGTCTCGTGCATCCTGCATCGTGCATCGTGTATCCTGCATCCTGACAGCATTTGTCAATTGTGAAGATACGACCCCCTAGCATCTATTTCTCTTTATTTATCTATATCATTTTTTTCAAGCTCTGCATCAAGTTTTGTAAGGTAAGGGGTCAAATCTTTTGTTGACTAATTATCATTTTGATATTTTCTTTTGATTATGTCTATATTCCTACGAATTCGGTTTCCAGGCGCCTTATATGACGTCGTGAACCGATGGGATCACCTAAATGAAAATATTCCCTAGGTCGGAGTGTATTTATTGAAGGGTTATTTCGTCTCACATTAAGGAATGAAGCCGATTGGCTTGAAGTGAGTAGTTATGGTGTAGAGGGGTAGGAATGCAATGAAGTGCGTTTGAAGGTAAAGTCAGATAAAATTTTCTGAAGAAAGCCTGGAGAAATCCAAGCTCCCTCAGATCAGACTTGATGACTGCATCTTATTTACACCCTTGGTTCATTTGTTCGCGCAGTTGCGGGGCGAGGCGTTGCATCTTCATCATTTCTCCTCTCCTCTTGAAAAGCCGATTGGCCGCTTGTTCTTCGGCTCGGGCGGTGTCATCAACTCGCGAATTGCGTCGAACACTACTCTGAACTGCGTGTCATACTTCTTCTCCAACGCTGCAAGCTTCCGGGCCAACTCCTTGTGGGAGGCAAGCATCTGGCGCAGCCGCACAAAGGCGCGCATGATTTCGATGTTGACATGGATAGCGCGGTCGCTGCGAAGCACGCTTGAGAGCATGGCGACACCCTGCTCGGTGAAGGCATAGGGTAGGTAGCGGCGTCCGCCACGTCTTCCAGGATTTGAGATCACAGATTGTGATCTCAAAGAATCGAACTCCTTCTGGGTCAACTGGAACATGAAATCTCCTGGAAACCGCTCGATGTTGCGCTTGACCGCCTGGATCAGTGCGCGTGTCTCGACGTCATAAAGCCGAGCGAGGTCTGTATCGAGCATGACCTTCTGCCCACGTATGAACAAGATTCGCGACTCGATGCGTTCCAGGGGGATGATCGCTCTCTTATCCGCCATAGCCGAGCTCCTTCAGGTTCTTCTTGATAAGGATATCCCTTGGGCATGAATAAATGAGTTATTTTTCTTTTTCTTGTTTATGAATATATTTTTCTCAAAACTGATTTTCTTCTGGGGCACAATTTAGAAAAGAAAGGTTTTGTATTGATTAACTACGAAGCTTTTTCCCACTTTTCAATTGTAGCATCTTTTCTATGAACTAATATGTCATTGGAGCTAACTTTTTTAGCAAGCGATCTTGCACGGACAATTGCATCACTTTTTGTACTAAAGGTGCCATAGGACTTATATGAGCCTTCTCTCTTGACAACCCATCTATCTTTTTGGGGGATTACATGAATGTATGCAATCGAACTTGCAACTTTCAAATTCTTTTTAATTTTAGAGGTATCGATTTTGTAATTTTTTGATTTAGCCATTTTCTGACTCCTATTTACTGTACAAATAATATCCGATGTCTGAATTTATAAAGCTGTCAACTAAATAAAGTATACGTCCAAATTTAATGATTCTCTACTGATTTCCATATCTTAAATGATCAGATGAGTTAACTTTTTACATTTCAAATCCAAGAATAGACTAATTACGGGAAGGCGCTTTGCGGCCGTGTCTCAGCGATTGACAAATAATCCACAAACTTCGTTAATTCCTTTAATCGGAATTCGATGGGTCCAGTCTACAATTGACAAATGGTGATACGATGCAGGATTCACGATGCACGATGCAGGATACAGGATACAGGATGCAGGATGCAGGATGCAGGATGGAAGAATCCGCCGCTGGTCCTTCCTGAGCTGATGTAGGGAATTAATTCTGTGGATAACTTTGATTTCAAAATAGCATTATTTATTGCCATAATCTTATAAATATTCTTATAATAGAGTTTAACTAACGAACCCTATTAGAATTTTTCGAAAAAATAATCAGAGGGAAGTTGTACATAGCATATTGATAAAATTGTTTAATCATTGTGAATAAGCTGTGGATTAATGTGAACTAATTGTGGAAAAGTTCCCTAATCTGTTAACTCTTTTATTATCCTCTAAGTCATTCAAAAGTTTGCAAACAGAAGTCTTTAAGATCGGATGAATTAAGTCTGGGGCGATCTCACATAGCGGCTCCAGTACAAACCTCCTGAGATGCGCCCTTGGATGAGGTATACTCAATTCATCGTCCTGCACCACTAGATCATCATAGAATATGAGATCAAGATCGATAGTCCTGGGACC
>DASWID010000098.1 GCA_036397855.1 Thermodesulfobacteriota bacterium
TAGGAATCGTTGAACGTTTTTCACCATTTTTTACCTCACTATTTATTCATGGGGGGGTTCTACACTTACTGGGGAATATGTTATTCCTTTACATATTCGGCGACAACGTAGAGGGCAGAATGGGCCACTTTAAATATCTGGTATTTTACATAATATGTGGTTTTTCTGCTGCTGCTTTTCAGACAATGATAAATATCCACTCCACGATTCCCATGATAGGAGCTAGTGGGGCTATTTCTGGGGTCCTTGGAGCCTACTTAATCTTCTTTCCCAGATCCAGGATCCTCACCCTGTTACCAATATTTTTCTTCATTCAACTCATCCATATACCCGCCGCGGTTTTTATATTTATCTGGTTTATTATTCAATTTCTAAGCGGAGTTTCGACCCTCTCAGCAAAGCCTGGAATCGGGGGTGTTGCCTTTTGGGCCCACATAGGAGGCTTCGTTGCAGGACTAATTCTAGCTCGGTTTTTTCAGAAGAAGGAAAGTATCCGCATCAATCGCTTCAGCAAATATTATCATTAGATATGATCCTAACACATGTGTTAGTATAATATGTATAAAGAAAATAATAGATTGAAATATCAAAACATTAACTAAAGAAAACGAATAGTAGATCTGCAAAGTCAGATCGGGTTTGATCGGAACCATATTAAAGAATTGTACAAAATAATATTTTCAAGGTATTAATCCAAATTGGTTTACAAAAATAAAAGAAGGGATTCCAAAAATGTTCTTGCCATACTGGCCGGAGGTGGACCTGCTCCCGGAATCAATGGAGTTATAAGCGCAGCTACTATCGAAGCAATAAACCAAGGTTTAGAAGTAATAGGCATTCTCGAGGGTTTTAAATGGATAGCACAAGGCGATAAGAAACATATTCTGAGGTTAACAATCGAAAACACTTCGCGCATACACCTCACCGGCGGATCGATTATTGGTATATCGAGGGAAAACCCAACCAAGAGTGCTCAAAAAATGAAAAATGTGATAAGTACTCTAAAGACCCTTGAGGTTAACTATCTTTTGACAATCGGTGGAGATGACACAATGTTTTCGGCAAGCCGTGTCCTAGCAGAAGCAAACAACCAGATAAGAGTGGCCCACGTGCCTAAAACGATTGACAATGATTTGCCTCTTCCTGGCTATATATCGACGTTCGGGTTTGAAACTGCAAGGCATCTTGGGACAAGGATCGTCCAGTATCTTATGGAAGATGCAAGAACAACAAGCAGGTGGTACCTTGTCGTGACAATGGGAAGAAAAACAGGCCATCTAGCCCTTGGTATAGGAAAAGCCGCAGGCGCAACTATAACGATAATCCCAGAGGAGTTCACTGAACATAAAATAACACTCGACAGGCTCATAACCTTACTCGAAGGGGCTATCATAAAGCGGATCAATATGGGCAGACAAGATGGTGTCGCAGTTGTAGCAGAAGGTCTTGCCGAAAAACTAGAGGAGACAGATTTCGAGGACTTAAAGGATGTAGAACGAGATGCCCATGGAAATATAAGATTATCAGAAATCGACCTCGGGAAGGTGCTCAAAAATGAAACAAAGAGAAGGCTGTCAGAAAAGGGGATCAATATCACAATCGTCAACAAGAATATTGGATACGAGCTAAGATCTGCTCCGCCCATCCCCTTCGATGCCAAATACACCCGCGACCTTGGTTATGGAGCTATAAAATTTTTGCTGCAAGGCGGAACAGGTGCAATGATAACGATCCAAACAGGCAAAATGGTACCCCTTAATTTCAAAGAGTTGCTAGACCCTGAGACAGGAAGAACAAAAGTCCGCTACGTCGATATAAACACCGAATCTTATGAAGTTGCGGAAAAATACATGATCAAGCTTAAACGAGAAGATTTTCAGAACAAGGCGAAGTTAAGAAAGCTTGCACAAACCGCTCATATGAAGCCTAAAGAATTTGTAAGATACTTCTCTAAAGCATTAAGATAAATATTTGGTCGATTTTGAGTAAATCAAATCTAATCACCAAAACAAGCATTTTAATCCACTCGAGAAAAAGTATCTGAAGTTATTCCGATTTTGTTAATATTTTCTCTTTAACTCTCTCTTGACAATCATATTAATAACTTTATATAATGGGTTAGTACTTAACTTATCTACTTTAAGCCACTACAAACAGCAGCCCTTTAAGGGAGGAACGTGGAAAAACTCGGTGGTATATTTAATGCAAGCTCCCCAGAAATGGCGGCTATGGCTGGTCTCACGTTCTACATGCTCGCCATTGCTATTGCCATTCTAGCCATCATCGTGGTGGCTGTTGCTTACATAATTATCCGTTATAGAAAAAGACCAGGCGATGATGGCGAACCAAGGCAGGATTTTGGAAGCATAAGAGTTGAGATCATCTGGACAGTCGTGCCCGCCATAATCGTTGCCGTTTTATTCTTCCTTACAGTAAAAACCATGTTAGCCGTTGATCCTCCCAAGGGTGATCGTAAGCCTGACATTATAATAATTGGTCATCAATGGTGGTGGGAACTTTATTATCCAAATTCCGGCGTTCTAACTGCCAACGAGGTTCATCTCCCAGTCGGTGAGAAGTGGCTTGCAAGGCTTGAGTCAGTCGACGTAATACACGATTTCTGGGTACCAGAACTATTCCGAAAAATCGATTTAATTCCCGGTCATCCTAATCATATCTGGTTGGTAGCCGGTAAGCCAGGCACATTCCTTGGAGCATGTGCCGAGTTTTGTGGAGCTCAACACGCCAATATGCGTATAAGAGTAATCGCGCAGACACGAGCAGAATTTGATGCATGGGAAAAAGAACAGCTCAGGATTCCTAAAACCCCAACATCGGGTGAGGCAGCAAAGGGCGGAAAGATCTTTCTGACAGAAGCATGCATGAACTGTCACACCGTTCGTGGGACGGCAGCGGCGGCACGAGTAGGTCCGGACTTGACACACCTCAACACAAGGGAAACGATTGGAGCCGGTGTACTGATGAATACCTCTGAGAATTTAAAAAAGTGGCTATCAAATCCCCAGGCGTATAAGCCTGGTTCTCTGATGCCGAATATGAAGTTATCGGACGATGAAGTCAATCAAATCGTCGCGTATTTGGGGGCCCTAAAATGAGCAGAGTTCCTCTCGTTCCTGAGAACATTGAACCATTACCCTCTATCGGCGAAAGTGAAGGACTTGTCACTTGGATCGGATCAATCGATCATAAGCAGATTGGCATTATGTATGTCATAGCCACATTGGTCTTCTTCCTAATTGGAGGATTAGAGGCTCTTCTAATGCGTATTCAGCTGATGCAGCCATCTAACGAGTTTCTGTCCCCGGAAGCCTTTAATCAACTCTTTACGATGCATGGCACCACGATGATATTTTTCGTGGTCATGCCTTTTTTGATTGGCGTGGGAGTTTATCTTGTTCCTCTAATGATCGGGGCGCGTGACATGGCTTTTCCAAGACTTAATGCCCTCAGTTTCTGGCTTTTTGTTTTTGGTGGTTTACTTTTATATTATAGCTTTTTTACCCAAAGCGGTGCACCCGAGGTCGGCTGGTTTGCATATGCTCCTTTAAGCGAAAAACCTTTTTCGCTGAATAAGGGTCCTACTTATTGGGCCTTGGGACTGCTTGCTACCGGCATTGGTTCTATAGCATCCGGGTTGAATAATATTGTAACTATTCTAACACTCCGAACCCCTGGGATGACATTGCGAAGGGTACCCCTATTTGTTTGGATGATCCTCGTAACATCCTTTCTTCTGATATTCGTTATTCCTATTATTTCCGCAGCTTTTGCGATGCTTCTACTGGATCGGCTGCTTGGAGCAACCTTTTTCACCCCGGCCTCGGGAGGATCGGCCATACTATACCAACATTTCTTTTGGGGATTTGGTCACCCCGAGGTTTATATACTGATACTCCCCGCATTTGGAATCATTTCAGAAGTAATCCCGGTTTTTTCACGAAAACCGATCTATGGATATGAGTTTGTAGCTGGGTCAACGGTTGCAATAGGGTTACTAAGCTTGGCGGTCTGGGCACATCATATGTTTGCAGTAGGCCTTGGAAATGTAGTCAACGCATACTTTTCACTAGCCAGCATGCTTATAGCAATTCCAACTGGGGTAAAAGTTCTAAACTGGGTTGCAACCATGTGGGGTGGTAAAATCCGTTTTGCAACACCCATGCTCTTCGCTGTGACCTTTCTTATAGAATTCGTTGTAGGCGGTCTCAGTGGCGTAGCTATCGCCTCAGCTCCGATCGATTGGCAAGCGACCGACAGTTATTTTATAGTTGCACATTTCCATTATGTGCTTTTCGGTGGTTCTCTATTCGCAATTTTTGCTGGCGTCTATTATTGGTTTCCAAAATTTACAGGACGTATGTTATCGGAATGTTTAGGAAAGTGGCACTTCTGGCTAACGTTAATTGGATTCAACCTTACATTCCTGGTTCAGCACCTCCTTGGATTGGTTGGAATGCCAAGACGTGTTTATACATATCCAGACTTACCTTATTGGGGGATCATGAATTTGATATCCACGATTGGTGCGATAGTACTCGCGATCTCTGTCATTATTTTTGTGTGGAATGTAATCGTCAGTCTTCGCCACGGTAAAGCTGCAGGAGATAATCCATGGAACGCATGGACTCTTGAATGGGCAACTACATCACCACCGCCTGTATATGATTTTGAACTTGTTCCGCCGGTGCGGGGAAGGCGTCCACTCTGGGATCTGGCTCATCCCGATGTGCCAGACGAGAAACAACTCGAGAACAGAAGAGGTTCATGATTGAATGGCAAACAATAGGATGCTCATAGGGTTCTTTGTCGCTTCTGAATCAATATTCTTCATAATGTTGATCCTGGCTTATATAAATTTTCATGTTCATGGTCCTTTTGACGGTCCATCGGCAAGAAGCAGCCTGAATCCCATCGTCACCGGGATATTCAGCCTTTTTCTCTTAGCAAGCAGCTTTACGATATGGCTTGCCGGGCGAAGTCTAAAGAAGAAAAACCACTTTATGCTAAAGTTTTGGACCCTCATTACAATTCTTCTCGGAGCAACTTTCATCTTTGGTCAGGGTCTAGAGTGGTTTGGACTTATCAAGAAGGACATTTGGTTACCGCGTAATGTATTTGCTACAACGTTCTTCACACTGACCGGTTTTCATGGTTTTCATGTATGTGTGGGACTCATCATGCTATCAATTCTCCTAGGCCTGGCCCTTGCAGGTGATTTCAAAGGGCCTAGATCAGATGGTGTTGAAGTCGTATCAATATATTGGCACTTTGTAGACGGGGTATGGATCGTGGTTTTCTCAGTCATATATCTGTGGGCATTTTTATGACAAGACGAATATTCATTCGAAATAAATCATAAATGCACAAAGGGATCTTATCATGACAATGCTTCAAATATTAACATCGACATGGCATCTTGAACCATGGGTTTTGGCCTTGAGCGTATGTCTTATCACTTCATATGTTTACGTCACTCATTTTAATTTAAATAAACATTCGATCCTATTCCTCACTGGTGTAGTTATATTCTTCCTTACACTTACCTCACCCTTAAGCATGCTGGGAAGGACATATCTATTTAGTGCAAATATGATACAGCATATAACATTGTTACTGATCGTTCCTTTACTACTACTTCTTGGTATCCCACCCATCTTAATAGAAAAGGTTTCAGTTCGGTCAACCTTAATGCCGCTTATGAGGACCCTAGGAAATCCACTAATTGCCTGGTTTTTTGGAGTTGGTGCAATGTGGATATGGCATCTCCCCTCACTACATGACGAAGTGTTGAGAAATGAAAATCTATATGTAGTACAGCAGGTTAGCTTCATTATTTTTGGAGCAATCTTCTGGTGGCCAGTTTTCGCCCCAATAAATCGTATGAGATTATCTCCACTTACGTCAACGTTATATCTGGCATCGGCCTGTCTCGGGTGCTCAATCCTTGGAATTTTAATAACATTCGCTTCGGTCGGTCTTTACGCCGCATATCTGAACCCAGTTGATACATACGGAATCTTATCACTTCTCAGAAATGATTTATGCATTACACCTGGAGTAGATCAGCAGATTGGAGGGCTTACTATGTGGATACCAGGCTGTTTGATATACCTTTTAGCAAGCATGCTAACTTTTGTAAGATGGTATAGCAGTCCCGAAGACGAAGATTTAGTTGACCAAACATTGGAAATCGACACTCGGATTCGATCAACATATGGAAGAGAAAATAATTGATAATCTAGAGCCGTAAGACTTACATGCAAAGGATGGTCGCAATAGATGAGTAACAATGAGCAAACACCGATTGAATTTCAGTCTGCGGTCGAGGGCAAACCATGCAACTCTGAAATACATGATGGGTGGCATAAACCAAAACCCGAGAAATTACCAAAGGCAGGGTATTGGCCATTTTTGTTGGCTCTTTCTATCACATTTATGCTATGGGGCTTAGCGGTCGGATTCAATCAGGTATTTAGCACCATTATAATAATTTCCGGTCTGGGTCTTATTTTGTTCATAGTAGCCCTCGCCGCGTGGATAGGAGACCTAAGAGATGAGCGAAAACATGAAAACGAATGAATGTAATCGCAGGCAGTTCTTCACGAAGTTAAGTGTAACTCTTGCAGGCATAGCCGGGGCTATGGTTGCAATCCCGGTTATTGGGTCTCTTATTGCTCCTGTATTCAAAAGACCGGATCCGGTATGGAGACCCGTTGGGAATATAGACAGTTTTAAGGTTGGACAATTTGTGAAAGTAATGTTTGAGGATGATTCTCCATTACCCTGGGCAGGTGTAACTGCAGAGACCGCTGCCTGGTTGAGACGCGATGATGAGGAGAACTTCACAGTATTCTCAGTGAATTGTGCTCACCTGGGTTGCCCGGTCAGATGGGTACCAGGGGCAAAATTATTTATGTGCCCGTGTCACGGTGGAGTATATTATGAGGACGGCTCAGTTGCCGCTGGCCCACCGCCAAGGGGCTTATACAAATATCCCGTAAGAACCAGTAAGGGGCAGGTTGAGATCCTCACGAGTCCAATTCCGATTACCACGGTTTAACCGGTGAAGATCAATGTTGCAATCTAGTTGCGAAATGACGAAGTTGAAAGTTTTTTACTGTTTGAATTCTTTAATAGATCTCCCCTCCCCTGGAGGGAGGGGATTAAGGGGAGGGGGATAGAATCCATGTTTCGCCCCTATCCTAACCTTCCCCCATCGAGGGGGAAGGAACAATTTGAATTCAATAATACGTTGGAATTGCTCTAGCACATTAGAAGCTGTTCAGAGGAGTAAAGACTTAATGTTATCTCTGAAAAGGGCTTGGGTATGGTTTGATGACCGCACCGGAGTTTCAACGGTGTTTAATACACTTATGCCTGGTCACATCGTTCCTTCTAGCTCTGCATCCTGGTTTTATGTCTTCGGAAGCGCTACCCTGTTCGCGTTTATCATACAGGTGGTAACAGGTGTAACCCTGGCATTCATGTATGTTCCATCCGCTGGCGAGGCATATCAGAGCCTTCAGTACATCACCGATCAAACAACCTTTGGCAGGGTCGTCCGAGGTATGCACAACTGGGGAGCCTCTGCAATGATTCTACTTGTTGGACTTCATATGATAAGGGTATATTTGACGGCAGCATATAAGTTTCCACGTGAAATGCATTGGATTACAGGCGTAGTGCTTCTGGCTTTAACAGTTGGCATGGGCTTTACCGGCCAAGTCGTCCGATGGGATCAAACGGCAGTCTGGTCCACCATAGTTGCAGCAGAGCAGGCCGGTAGAATTCCATTTATCGGCAGATGGGTTGCAGACTTTCTGATTGGTGGGCAGACAATCGGAGGCGCAACACTGAGCAGGATGTTTGCCTATCATGTATTTCTTGTTCCCGCGTTACTCTTTATTTTCATAGGTTTCCATCTCTATTTGGTTTATAAGAATGGAATCTCCGAAATGCCAAGAGCAGGAGACCCTGTAGATCCAAAAACCTATCGACAAGAATACGAGGAGAAGATCAAGAAAAGTGGCGTTCCCTTTTGGCCAGATGCTGCCTGGAGGGATATGGTATTCAGTTTCTGTGTCATTACTATCATATTACTTATCGCTATTATCATTGGGCCCCCAGCCCTCAATGCACCACCAGATCCATCCAATATCGATGCGTTACCGGTGCCAGACTGGTATTTTGTTTTCTACTTTGCTTTTCTTGCCCTCTCACCCCCTGAAATTGAATCATACTTA
>DASWID010000099.1 GCA_036397855.1 Thermodesulfobacteriota bacterium
GATTTCTTGTAATCACTTCATCTGTCTTTACACCTATAAGCTGTTGTCTTTGTGGAGTGATATTAATCTCTGTATAGCCCTCGGGGTTCTGCTGAGTCTCCATTTCTTTATTCCCTTCCATATTCATACCCTCGTGCCCCACCTTTTCTTCTACTACTTTATTAGTCATAGGCATTTCCTCTTGAGCAGTACTCTCCACCATATCATTTCCCTGAGTGATTTCTCGATTCATTGATTTATATGTAAGGGAAAAAACTGATATGAGAAGAATCAAGACTCCCAGTAAACCAAATTTTTTTAATTTATTTAAACCATTCTTTCTCATTTTCTTTTTAGACCTCCTTGGATTTATTTGATTAAATCCATATCGATAATCTCTTCAATTCTTGCTAATGCCTTTTGATAGTTTGTAAGGTGCGTATAGTATGTGAGTTCGAAATTAAAAAGGGTTAGGAGGTTATCAAGAAGAGTGAGGAAATCTATATTTCCGACCTGATATCCCGCAATTGCTGATTCAAGAGAGGAAGTAGCCTGTGGAATTATTCCTTCTTCAAAGAGTTTTAGTAGATTTTCAGATGTTTTAGCAACCAGATATTGATCCTTTACTCTAAAGGATATGTCTTGACTTGTACTCGAAAAATCCTCTTGTGCTGCTTTTAGCTGTAATACTGCCTCTTCAACTCCATACCTTTGTTTCCGCCAGAAGTAGAGTGGTACTTTTACGCCGAACGTCACTCCCCACGCACCTTGTGTTCCACCACCTCCTGGTATTCCCATTAAGCCGGGTGAAGCTCCAATAGAGAAGTCGGGATAATACTCCTTTTTTGCGAGCTTTAAAGCCTCTTCTTCTCTATCAATAAGATTTTCCTTTGCTTTAAGAAGGGGGGCTCTTTCTTGAGCTATCTTATAAAGTTCCTCTGTAGTCAAGTTAAAGGGAGATTTTTCAATTTCAGTCTCTGGGTTTCCGAGTGGGGAATCTGGTGGACGGTTCAGGATACTCCGAATTCTTGCTTCGACCATCCCCTTTTGCTCATTAAGAAGATCAAGCTGTTCTATAAATCTTGATACTTCAACCTGAGCCTTTAATACATCCTGCTGTATTCCGTCTCCCACAGCATATTTCGCTTCAGCAATTTGTTCGAATTTTTCAAGAATGTCTTTATTCTTTGCGATAATTTCTATGGATTTGTGAACTAAAAACCAGATATAGTATGCTTCCTTCAGATCGGCTATAACCCTTCTCAGGTCTGTTTCGTACATTTTCTCCTGAGCTTCCGCCTCCTCTTTTGCGGTTTGCTCTCTGAGTGAAAGCTTCCCAGGGAAGGGAAATTCTTGGAAGAATGTGAATAAAAACATACTATCAGGCGTTTCGTTTAGCGTTATTCTGTCAAAACTGACGTTAAACCAATTAATTCCAACTATTGGATCAGGCAGCGAACCCTCCTGAGATGGACGCTTTGTAGAGGCTTCCCACCTGGCTCTTGCAGCTTTTATTTCAGGGTTATTCTGAAGGGTTTCATCAACAAGCGATTTAAGGGTTGTAACCTCATCAGCATAAGAATTCGCTACCATAATACACATGATGCTTACTACTGAAATAAGTAATTTCATTTTTTACCCCCAAAACTATTTATACTTACAACTGGCTTTTGTGAAAAGGGCCATTTATCATCTACCGTCCATTCATTTCTTAATTGTCCTTTACTTCTTTAATCATGATATAACTAACGCCGCCACTCTCGATTAGATCTCCTTTAACAGTCACTTTCTTCTCAACATAATCGAAAACTGGGTTATTGGGATTTGTAAAAGCCTCCCTCTGGAGGATTGGATAGATTTTTCCTTGTTCATCCATGATTGCTAGGTTCATACCGGCTTTTGCGCACCGTTGAGCACATTCTCTGTGACCCTCTCCTTTCATGCCCATGGTTAATAAGCAAAATGGGTCTATTACTGTGCCCTTTATCGTCACTTCACTACCAATCACACTTACATCAAAATAAGTGGCGAAAGTTAGAAAAATTATTAATATCCATAGACTCAAAGATAGCTTTCTAAATTTAAACATAATTTGATCTCTCCTTTTTTTCTTCTTCTAGACTCTAGACTTGATTCTAGTGCGAATGGTTTGTTGCCCGATGCCTCTGGGGTAGAAGAATAAAATCAGATGGACTTAGCTTGCAGTCTCGATATACCTTTACCAAACAGAGGTCAGACCGGTGGGAATGGAATTAAATTAGAAATGAAGAATTTGACAGGAATAAATAGGGTGGGTCGTGTTCTCTTATATTAACACTTAAGCTTGAGTCAAGATGCTTATTCATTTCAAGGCTTGAATTTTTAATGAATGAAGCGTCTAATATTAAATCTTTAAAGGTTAAATGATCCTTGTGAGGAGCATTATTAAGTGATACAAAACAACACCTGAAAGCTCCATGATTCGTAACGTGTTCGTTTAAATAATAAATAGTGGCATCGCTCTTATGTCTATTTTGAGAGTGATCTTCTTTTTTTAAGGAATGGCAATTTGAGTTACTCGAGGGAAAGGAAGAAGAGATCGATCTTGACCCGAAGCCCGAGTAGCATGCGATTAGAGTTACAACCAAAAACAAGTTTAATTTCTTCATCTGTAGCAAAATATATTATTTATATTAGTAATTGTCAAGATTCTGAGATTAGATTCAACCCATGGTAAGACTATATTATACATGATTCCTTGTAATTGCTTGCAGATTTTTTGAAACTCTCAAGCCATAAATAACTTGATATAATGTTAATATCAACTTAGATTAAGAAATGATGGGGAAATTAATAATAGCTTCAAACAGATTGCCTATAACAATTACTAAACGAAAGGGGAAATTTAAAGTTCAATCAAGTGCCGGTGGTCTAGTAACTGCATTAGGGGGATTAGAGAAATCTCAACAGCACGTATGGGTAGGCTGGCCAGGGATTTCTATGAGTCCTTCTAATCCTGAATCAAAGGATATAAAGGCTTTGCTAGAACCTGAAAATTATCATCCGGTTTTTCTGTCTAGAAATGACATTGAGGATTATTATCACGGATTTTGTAATGAAACGGTCTGGCCTCTTTTTCACTACTTTGTTCAGTTTGCCTTGTTTGATAAAGATTATTGGAAAGCCTATAAAAGTGTAAATGAGGCATTTTGTGATGAGATTATGGAGATAGCTGAGCCTGAGGACACTTTTTGGATACATGATTACCATCTGATGATTCTTCCTGAGCTCCTAAAGGAAAAGTTACAAGAGGCGAAAATAGGATTCTTCTTGCATATACCATTTCCATCTTCAGAAATCTTTCGTTTGTTGCCTTGGAGTAAGGAGGTCATAGAAGGCCTTCTTGGCGCTGACTTAATAGGTTTTCACACTTTTGATTACGTCAGACATTTTCTGGAAAGTGTTCGTCGTGTATTAGGATACGAGCATACATTTGGTCAAATCACAGTGCATTCCCGTGCTGTAAAGGTTGATGCCTTTCCAATGGGGGTAGATTATGAAAAATTTTCAAACGCTGCTCAGAATCCTGATGTTCAAAAAAGCATAAGAAATTTACAGAAAGAAATAGGTGGGGAGTTTAAAATAATCTTATCGATTGATAGGCTTGATTATACAAAAGGAATACCTCAAAGGCTGGAAGCTTTTGATCTATTTTTAAAAAGAAACCCCGGCTACAAGGGCAAGGTGATATTTATACTGGTCGCAGTGCCATCCCGCACAGAGGTTAAGCGTTATAAACTCTTGAAGGAACAAATAGACAATCTTGTTGGAAATATAAATGGTCGACACGGCAAAATTGGATGGGTGCCAATATGGTATTTATACCGTTCATATGAATTTAATGATCTTGCAGCCTTATATTCTATTTCCGATGTTATTTTTGTTACGCCGCTAAGGGATGGTATGAACTTAATTGCTAAGGAGTATGTAGCTACTAAGAATGACGGAAATGGAGTACTTATACTTGGAGAAATGGCTGGAACGGCAAAAGAGTTGATTGAGGCTATTATCATAAATCCAAATGATGTAGAAACAACCGCTAATGCTCTAAAGCTTGCATTAGAAATGCCTGCGGACGAAAGGGCCAGTCGCATCAATACTATGCGACTTAGACTCAGACGTTATGATGTTAGAAGATGGGCAGGTGATTTTATGGAAAAACTGGATCATATAGATGATATTCAGAGACAGATGAAATCAAGGGTATTATCCATGGATTTCAGAAACAAGATAACAGACGATTATTCAAAAGCTCGGAATCGCTTATTTTTACTGGACTATGACGGCACATTAATGCCATTTAACGAAAACCCAGAAAAAGTAGAACCAGATCATGACCTCGTTAAGACACTGACGTCTCTGTTTTCCAAACAAAATAATCAATTGGTCATCATTAGTGGTCGTGACAGAAAAACCTTAGAGCGCTGGGTTGATAAATTTACTAATGGCTTAGTCGCAGAACACGGGGTATGGATTAAGGATGAAGGATGGAAAACTATTGAAAACCTCTCGGATAAATGGAAGGAAGAAATCAGGCGGATTCTTGAAATTTATGTAGATCGGACACCCGGATCATTTATAGAAGAAAAGGATTATTCACTGGTTTGGCATTTTAGAAAAGCCGATCCGGCATTGGCTATGGTTAGGGTAGGGGAGTTAAAGGAAATTCTTTTACATATAACTGGAAGCTTGAATGTAGGGGTTCTCGAGGGTAACAAGGTTATTGAGATCAAAAATACCGAGGTAAGTAAGGGTAGGGCGGCAATGTATTGGCTGTCTAAGGAGAAGTGGGATTTTATATTATCAATTGGCGACGATTCGACGGATGAAGATATCTTTGAGGCACTCCCTGATCGGGCATATTCAATTAAAGTTGGGTTAGGTCCTTCAAAGGCAAGGTTTACTATCCCTTCCTTTATCGAAGTGAGAGAGCTATTAAAGGAATTGGCCGGTGTATAATGCTCTGTATTATAAATCGCTGTTTGATTCCTTATTACGTATCTTAAGGCGGAGGGAGCAAAAAGATGACACAAGATGACATAATAGGTTACTGAGATTAAAATGAATTACGAGTAGGAATTCTGCTTGAGTCTTTGCTGACAGGAATTGCATTCGCGCTAAAAATTTCTTCTAAGATCAGCTCGAACCGTCAAATGACAATGAACATCAAGTATTAACGTACGTTAATGGGGAAAAAATGTGATTTTTGTCTTATCTTCGGACAAATTTAATTAAAATTGAAGGAGGTAATCGTAAGATTGTTCATGATTTAGGATAGTTATGAAGTATTGACATAATGATACATATCCTCTAAAATGGTTAGTAATTTTAAAACAAGGAGGGATTATAATGGATTTAATTAGAATCCTGGAAAAGACATTGAGTACATCTTCTAATTTAACCTGGAAAGGCTTGAAGGCAGTAAATGAATTTTTGCCCACCAAACCATTCCAACCATACTGGGCACACGCTCCGCTTCCTAAATCGCAAAAGAGAACAAAACCCCCTCTTGGATTGCCCAGGGAAACCGATTCTCTTTGCCCGCATTGTGTGAGAGAATTGAGGGATGATATACAGGCAGACCGTATAAACTGGCAGGATGTAATAAAAACCAATCCAGGGATGGTGAAGGCCCGAATCTATGAGGATGATGGAAAGGTTTTGATGGAAAAAACCTGCGAAAGGCATGGGCGGTGTGAAGATTTAATTGCTATTGATAAAGAATTCTTCTTGCATATGGAATCATTATTTATGGGTGATGATATGCCGATCCCCCAAAATATGCTTCGCAACCATGGCGCCTCATCGATTAAATATAGCAGGGGGGCATGTCTTAACGTGGACCTCACAAACCGCTGTAATATGATGTGTAGGCCCTGCTACATGGATGCAAACCAGGTTGGCTACGTACATGAACTTACAGTTGATGATGTGAGGAAAATCTTATCAGACGCTGCAAATTTTAAACCAAGAAGACAAACAGCCGTTATGTTTGCAGGTGGTGAACCTACCATTTCGCCTATTTTTCTCGAGTCATGCACGATTGCAAGGGAGCTTGGGTTTTTTTCCGTCCAGGCCGCAACAAATGGTTTGAGATTTGCCCTCGAGCCAGGTTTTGCTGAAAAAGCAAAGGAGGCCGGCTTGCGAATAGCTTATCTCCAGTTCGACGGTATAGGCAATCAAGCGCATGCCCACAGAAAAATAGCTAACCTTTTCGATGTAAAGCAAAGAATCATAGAGAATTGCCGTAAAGCGGGAATAAATGTCATGATAGTTCCGACCATTGTCAACACTATCAATAATGACCAGGTTGGACCAATACTCGATTTCGCAATCAATAATGTTGGAACGATTGCCGGGATAGCTTTTCAGCCTGTGTCGTTTACGGGTAGAGACGATAATATACCAGATGATCAGAGAAAGAGAGAGAGGTATACGACTTCTCACCTGGCTCACGAGATTTCAAAATATACCGACGGAGTTATAGACCCGATGAGGGACTGGTTTCCACTTTCCGCACTTGCACCGTTTGCAGATGCTGTAGACTTAACCAGGGGTATGGACGATTCCTGGGGCTCAATGAAGTGTGGCTGCCATCCAAACTGTGGCGCTGGTTTTGTTCTATTGGTTAATAAGCAGACCAGGGAAGTTGTTCCGGTAACAAAGATTGTCAATTTTAAGCAATTGTTAAGGGATATGCTGGATATAGCAGATAATTATCGCGGTCCCAAGTGGGCAAAGGCGCAGATGGCCCTGTCTCTCATGAGAAACTACCGGCCCGACGAAGCTCCCAAAGGTTTAGATTTCCGTAAGCTCGTAAATATCTTCCTTGAGCAATCGGGTGCTAAGAACTTTGGAACACCGACGGATCCTGAATTTGATTGGGGTGTTATGTTTATTGCAGCCATGTGGTTTCAGGATGTATATAATTATGACTTTAGACGAACTGAGAGATGCGTAATACCTTACGGAACTCAGATGGGAGAAATATCCTTCTGTGCATACAATACAGGAATTGGATGGCGGTGGATTGTAGAAAAGGAATTCCAAAATGCAACAACAAAAGAGTGGTTTAAGGCAAATGGAAGGCACCCGATTTATGCGAATAGCAAACCAATTGATCTTCCTGAATATGAAACACCCGTTGATTTGCAGGGGAATCCGGTACAATGGAAGGGAAGGTTATCTAAGGTTAAAACGCCACAATCCATAAATGGCAAAGACGAATCAATACCAGAGGGAGTATCGGTTACTACACAGTATTAACTCATCTACTCCTGAAGTGTAAGCTTTCTCATTAGATACATGCACATGCTGGTCGTGTGCATGTATCTTTTTTTTCTACGATTCAAAAGCCTCATAATCAAGCGAGCTCAACTCCCCCCTGGAGGTTTAGGACTCGAACGCACGGTTCTGTCTTCTAAGGTGGATAAACCAGGAACCTAGCTCCAGGGTTATTCATTCAAGAAGTATTGTTATAGGTATTGGCTGTTGCGGGGGGTCATTCTTGATTTTTCCACTAAGGTCTAAATTGGACGGATAACCAGATTGGCTATCCTTCTCGATAATTCCGTATTTATATTCAAACGGCTTTTTTTAATCTTTCCTTAACTTTCCGTTCTAATGAATCCTTATACTCCTCAATGTCTATTTTTATCCTTGCTACTCCGGTTTGTAACGCAGCTTGGGCCACAGCGACCGATTCCCAAATAAGTACCCTCGGATCAAATGGCTTTGGTACTATGTATTCAGGCCCGAATTCGAAGTGCGTCTCGCCATAGGCCTTTGCAACTGTATGGTCTGCTCCCTTTTTTGCAAGGTCTGCTAACGCATGTGAAGCCGCGATTTTCATTTCTTCATTAATGGCCCTAGATCTTACATCTAAAGCGCCACGAAAAATAAATGGAAAACCAAGGACATTGTTCACCTGATTTGGATAATCCGATCTGCCCGTGGCCATTATAATATCCTTTCGTGCGTCTTTTGCGTCTTCGTATGAAATCTCGGGGTCCGGGTTTGCCATTGCAAATATAATCGGCTGATAAGCCATTGATTTCACCATTTTTTTTGTAACCATCCCGGCGACTGAAAGACCGAAAAAGATATCGGCACCCTTAATTGCTTCTTCAAGAGTTCTCAAATTTGTGTCTACCGCAAACCTTTCCTTCTGGGGATTCATTCCCGCTTCCCGTCCTTTGTAAATGACACCCCTACTGTCACATAAAATCATATGGTCTCTTAGAGCTCCAAGTTTTATGAAAAATTCAGCGCATGAGATTGCCGCAGCCCCTGCTCCGCTGAAAACTATTCTTGATTTGCTTAAATCCTTATTGGAAAGTTCACAAGCATTGAGAAGACCGGCACCGGAGATGATTGCCGTTCCATGTTGATCATCGTGAAAAACTGGTATTTCTAGTTGTTTTATTAATTCTTCTTCAATATAGAAACATTCTGGTGCTTTTATATCCTCAAGGTTAATGCCGCCAAAAGTAGGTTCCAAGTATTTTACTGTCTTAATAATTTCATCAGGATCCTCAGTGTTAATCTCAATGTCATAAGCATCGATGTCGGCAAAGCGTTTAAAAAGGACGCTCTTGCCCTCCATGACAGGCTTACCTGCTAATGCACCAATATTTCCTAAACCCAATACTGCGGTGCCATTTGATATCACTCCTACGAGGTTACCCCTGTTTGTATATTCATAAGATAGATTTTCGTCTTTTTCTATCTCTAAGCATGGTTCAGCAACGCCAGGGGTATAAGCAAGGGAAAGGTCCCATTGAGTTTCACAGGGTTTGGTTGGTATTACCTCGAGCTTTCCCTTACGCCCCATGCGATGGTACTCGAGCGCCGCTTGTTTCATATCCCTTTTGCTGGCAGGTGCTTTAGCCATGATATATTAGTCCTCCGAGATTTTTTTAAAATACGAATTTTTATTATGTTATTTTTCATCAATTATGTCTGCATCCGCAGCTCGCTGGAGTGCATGAACAGCCTGATGCCATAGATTCAGACATAGAATTAGATTCCCCAGATTGTACCCTGAATGTCGAGAATAGTTTTTCCAAATTGCGGCTCCGACAGTTATCACAGGTAACGCCGCTATCTGAATTTAAGACTAATTTTTCAAATCTATTATCACATTCTCTGCAAAAGTATTCAAAAATCGGCATTGTTCCTTACCTCCCAACCTTATTTAGGGGAAAATAAAGTATAAATTTTAAATATAACTAGTCAATAGACAATCCATATTAACGTCATTGCGAGCCGAAGCCCTGAGCCTGTCCTGAGGATGTCGAAGGGCCCTAGCGAAGGGCCTGTCCTGAGCAGAGTCGAAGGAGTGGCGAAGCAATCTGCTACCCCAATACTACGACCGTATGAATAACGAAACGCCCTGTCAATAGTGCAGGAGATTGCTTCGAGACTTTTTAGTCTCTCGCAAATGACCGCTATTCGAGTGCCACCTAGAGTGTCATCGCTGTAGATGTTACATAATTCGGGGACAAAATGAATACGATTTCATTGATTAGTCCTTTTCAGAATGAAAAGGACTTAAATGGCATTCCAAAAATTGCCGCCTGTGCTGAACTTGTTTCAGTATTAAGAAAATCAGGAACGAAGACGTAAAAATCTCCCTATATCCTCATTCGACGGACTCATGACAGGCTCTTTAAGAAAGAGGGATTTTCGTTAATTTCCTCCTTTTCTAAAGGAGGATTAAGGAGGATTTTCCGTAAACCTTATAGATTGACGACTGAGATATTGGTTTTGTTAAAAGCTCTTCCAGAAGTCAATGCCTGCCAGGTCGAGAACCTTCTGACCATATATGTTTAAGTAGAATAGACTGTTTGTCACCATTAGTATTCCGACAGCTACAAGTGTTCCTCCTACTACGAACTTATAAAATCCATAGTGCTTCTTAATCCAGCTGAAAGCCCCGAGGGCCGTCGAAAGCGCGAGTCCCGTAATTATAAAAGGTATACCCAATCCCGCTGAGTACACAAAAAGCAACGCCGCCCCTTTTCCTGCTGCTTCTGTCGTGCTGGCGTATAGGAGGATCGACGCAAGTATCGGTCCAACGCAAGGGGTCCATCCGAAACCAAACGCGAACCCCAAAAGGAAAGTACCTATTAACCCGAGATTTCGATGAGGTAAGTTAAATCTGCGTTCTCTGTGGAGTTGCGGAATTTTTATAATATCCATTGAGAATAAACCGAATAGTACCACTATTATTCCGGAGATCTTTAATAGAAGCACTTTGTTTTGTCTTAGAAATACTCCCATATAGGATGCGGAAGCGCCGAGTAATACAAATACTACCGAGAAACCAAGTACGAAAAAAATACTGGGTATCAGTATTTTCTTTATTCTATTCTCGGTAGAGCATTCGGTGAGTTCGTTAAACGATAATTTCGAAACGAGTGATATATAACCAGGAATAAGAGGTAGTACGCATGGAGATAGAAATGAGACAATTCCCGCCAGGAATGCAAAAACCCAACTGACCTCCCCAACCGACGTCGTCAATCTGAAATCTCCTTTAGATATTTCATAAAGTTTTTTTCTCCATCTTCTCCTAAAAAAGGCCCGTAGTTCTTTTTAGTGATCTTACCCTCTCTATCGATGAAAAATGTTGCGGGAAGGGCGACAACTCCGTATGCGTTCGACACCTCACCCGAGGGATCGTGTAGATTAACATATGTAATATCGAAAGCTTCTATAAATTTCTGTGCCACGCCTTTCTCATCCATTACATCAATACCGATAAAAACAACTCCCTTCTCCTTGTACTCCTTCCATGTATATTCAAAAAAGGGGATTTCCTCTCTACAAGGAGCGCACCAGGATGCCCAAAAGTTGAGGACGACTGGCTTTCCTTTGAAATCAGATAAATTTATATCCCTTTCTCCATTGAGTGAGGGAAGAGAGAAGGTCTTAGCATCTTGCATTTCACCACTTGAAGTAGTTTTAGTTTCTCCCCTTTCGCATGAAAGAATCAAAATAAAAGAGCATAATGCGATTAATAGACCCAGCGGATTTGTCATAACCATCTCCCGTTTCTATATTAACTGATAAATATTATAAAATTAAATCGTTTTTAATTATCCAAGATTGAGTAAACAATATAAGCTATAACGGTGGATATTGGAAGTATAACTGATCGCGTAAGAATCATTTCATTTACAACTCTCTATCTTACCTCATGATCCATCACTCGCGCCGTTTACATACAAAAGCAGAATAAACGGAATAATAATGATTAAGTGTAACACATCGTTAAATTCGTTTTCGAATCTTTAGAAGCTGGTCGTTGCTTATATCATAGATGGTGTCTACATCTCTAAGCATTTCTAAACAATCAGACTTAATGCCACTGTGTCGCAATTTTTTTATGGTCTGATCAAATACGAGATTTGTGCTCCAATCGATGTCATGAAAAATCTCCGGAATGAATCGTCTTAATCCAAGTAGATAATAACCACCATCATAGGAAGGACCTATGACTACCTCTGACGTCTCGAGTTTTTCGAAGGCTGTTAAGATCGTCTGTATTGTGATTTGAGGGCAGTCCGTTCCAATGATGACTGTTTTGTCCGCTCCTAGCGAGAAGGCATGACTGAAAGCATTTGACATCTTTTCCCCAAGTGAATTTCCTTCCTGTGCGATAAATGATAGACCATTAAATTTCAACCAGCGCATTACGTCATTTTTTCTTTCGGGCGGGTCGAAGAATACGATCTTTCTATGGTCAGCTAACTTCGATAGGTCGTAGATGATCTGTTCCGCCATCTTTCTGTAAAACATGGCGGCATTTTCAAAACCTATGTTCTTAGCGAGCCGTGTTTTTACCTTCTTGGGCTCTGGATACTTAACAAAAATTAGGAGCATAGGATTTACGTAATTTCCCTCCTGCTAACAGCAGTTTCCCCCATCCACGCAGCATCTATAATCCTCGTTCACCTCTCTCGTAGGATCGGTAATAATAAACATCCGTTCATAGGGAGGTTTGGTGAGCTTCTCTGCAGTATCTGTGCAGATTTCTATGGGGTCATTTCGAGGGAACAAATGTCCTTCCTCATCAGCAATTGCTTTTAGTGGTCCCAGATAAATAGCCCTCTGACCGATGTAGACACACCCTGCAGTCTTTTCAAATTTATATCCCCTTACTGTAATCGAATAAAACCTGTGGTTTTCCACATTTTTCCAGTAAATCTTGTTGAGAAGCTGTAGCCCATAGAATCCTGCTTGTTCGAGGTGTGAAAGAAACTGTTCCTCTGTTAAAGCGCCGGCGATACATTCACCCCAGAGATGGTCGTTTGTCGCAATATGTTCCGGAACCTCTTTTTCCGAGACAATATCGGATATAACAATTCTCCCGTGATTTCTGAGGATGCGCCACATCTCCGAAAACACCCTCTT
>DASWID010000100.1 GCA_036397855.1 Thermodesulfobacteriota bacterium
AACAGCTTTTCCATTGTGCGCTGTAATGACTTTGCACTTGCCTGCCCACTCTAATATCGCACCTAGGTCTTCCCAGTTCTCTGCTGCCTGTTTCCAATGGTCATCCAGACCAGCCTGGGTCTCATACAGTTCGTCAAGCACGAACATCGTGTTTCCCGTAGGCTCAGAAGAAGGATTAAACGGCTCCTTTAGTTCAGGCGCTTTTATAATATTGTATCGGAGTAATGCCTTTTCACCTTCTCTGTAGTGTGTTCTCTCCATCCATCGAGCGTGGCTTGCGAATAGCTTATCGCCTTCCGAAACAAGGTTCGGGGGAGCTATGAAAATTATTGTTATTTGAGTCTTACCGATAGTAGACATATACATACCTCCTTAATAATTTTGTTTCTAAAGAGTTGAAACTAAAGGGAGGAAAATAGAATCAGAAGAATTAATGCGTACTACTTCCCCAACTCAAGTATTAACCGCACCCTTAGCAACTAATCACATTGTACAATTTGTTGGATAAATGTGTCAAGCTAATTAATTGAGAATTAACAATAGATGAGTTAAAAAATTTACAAGAAGGCGAGAAATGTTCGGCTTCCTTGAAGCGCTTGTAGCGTTCTACGGTTACATAACTGATAAGCAATATCTAGAATGTAAAAATTGTGGTTTCCTGGTGGAAAAACGTAAAGTTACTAAAACCAAAGAAATGGTGGAATGCCCTAAATGTGGAGAGAATGAATGGGAAGAGACGAGTATATTGGACGAAGAGTTATAACCGCTCTTATTTGTCTCAGATGTAGTGAACCTTTCAAAAATATTTTAATTTGTCTTCTTAATCTATAGAATATATATAATGAAAACTGTTTTTTATTCTTGGCAAAGTGATTTGCCATCTAATATCAACAGAAACTTTATAAAAGAATCAATTGAGGAAGCTATTAAAATAGTAAATCAGGAGGTGGAAATCGATAGTTCTCCAAGAAAAGATGACCAAATTCTAGAATTAGACCATGATACAAGGAATACTCCAGGGTCGCCACCAATAGTACAAACCATCTTTAATAAGATTGATAATTGCGAAATGTTTTTAGCGGATTTAACTTTTGTGGCTAAAACGTTCAAAACAAATCCTAACACGAAGAAATTTAGACTAGTCCCTAATGCTAACGTTTTAATCGAATATGGTTATGCGAAAAAGGGGTCAAATCTTTTGTTTACAAGTCTAGTTGATGCCCCTATATTTATCTAAGATGTCTCGTCCACTTAGGATCCAGTTTCCAGGTGCAATATATCATGTCATGAATCGTGGGATTGCACGTCAAAAGATAATTGTAGAGACACCAGACTATGAAGAGTTTCTAAAGACCCTTGCTGAGACCCACGAGCTTTGGGGTATTGAAGTCTTTGCATACTGTTTGATGAGTAGCCACTATCATATCTGCCTGAGAACGCCAGAAGGAAATCTTTCTCGTGTCATGCGCCATGTGGATGGTGTATACACCCAGAGGTTTAATAGAATGCATGGGCGGGACGGTCCTATATTTCGGGGTCGATATAAGGCAATTGTGGTCGACGGTGATAGATATTTGAGTGCTGTAGTGCGATACATACATTTGAATCCAATTGAGGCTCGGATGGTTAAAGAACCAGAAGATTATGAGTGGAGCAGCCATAAGGACTATTTGAAACCAAAAAAGGCACCGAAGTGGCTTAATGCAACTGAGTTATTGGAGGAATTTAGTGGTGTAAGAGAATTTCAGGAGTTTGTTTTATCGGGGAATGAAGATAAGCTGGAAGAGTTTTACACTAGAGGTCGTAAGAGTCCAATATTAGGAGGAGAGGTGTTTAAGGAAAGGGTAAGAGAGAAGGTAGGCAAGATTAGGAGGAGAGCATCCTAGGCATGAGAGGGAATGGTTGAGGCCGTCGGTAGAGGAGGTAGTTAGCAATGTGGCTACGGCATATGGGGCAGGAGTTGATGAGGTGCTAAGGTGGAGGAGGGGAACTGGTAGTGAGGCGAGGAAGGTAGGGATGTATTTAGTGAAGCGGTTATGTGATATGAAGCTAAATGAGGTAGCAGGAGTGTTTGGAGTGAGTAGCTATGGCGTAGTGGGATGGGCTTGTAACTGGATAAGGGTGAAAATGGATAACGATAAAAGGTTCAGAAAGAAGGTGGAAGAGATTGTGAACAATACTTATTAACAAAAGATTTGACCCCTTTTTCCTACTCTAACAGGTAAAATTGTGGTTGTTACATTTGATTATATGTGGCATTTTCACTTTGTATCGACATCTGGAAAAATCCAAAAAAATTTAACACTTTCTTGATATTATGTGCTATAATACATCACTCATTAAAAACAGGATGGGTGGAGAAAATGATTAAATCAACCTTAATGAAGAGATTCCTAATTGGGATAAAGCCTTTGAAAGATTGTTCAATCAAAGTGAGTACTATAGTAAAGCTTTTTATTTTTGTTATTTTATCGTTGCTATTGGCAACTATGATAAACGTGGGAGTGGCGAGCGCGCAAACTTTCCTTTTCAAGTTTGGCTCCCCTGGCAGTGGCGAAGGCCAGTATAATGTCCCGCTTGCCCTATCAGTGGATAGCTCCGGAAACATTTACGTTGCAGACAGGGATAATAATCGCATCCAGAAGTTTGATAAAGATGGTAATTTCCTCCGTATGTGGGGATTTGGCGTTCAAGATGGAAAGAATGAATTCCAAATCTGTACAAATTCTACAAAACCATGCAGAGCAGGCATTGGGGGAAGAGGCGATGGCCAGTTTGGGCTCACAAACGGGGTAGCGGCGGACATCTCAGGCAACGTCTATATTTTGGATAATGGACGTTTTGGAAGCGAACCAAGTCGTATCCAGGTGTTTAATTCACAGGGCAATTTCCTTTTCAAGTTTGGCTCCGGTGGGCTGGGAATATCAACAGATGGCAAAATCAATATATACGTTGCCGATTTTATTAATAATCGCATTCAGGTTTTTGATGCCACGGGTAAATTTCTTTTCCAATTCGGCGCATTTGGCACAGGCAACGGTCAATTTAGGCTTCCCCATGACGTGGTGGTAGATTTCGCAGGCAATATAATTGTTGTAGATGAAGAAATTAATAGAGTCCAGAAATTTGATTCTAATGGCAATTTCCTTCTTAAGTTTGGCACTATGGGTAGTGGCGATGGTCAGTTTAATCACCCCCGTGGTGTGGCGGTAGATAGAGAAGGCAATATATACGTTTTAGATACACTTAATTCCCGAGTTCAATTGTTTGATCCGAGTGGCAATTTCCTTTTCAAGTTTGGCTCCGCTGGCAGTGGCGATGGTCAGTTTACTGGGCTTGGTGCTATAGGCATTGATGTGGATAATAAAAGTGGCAAGATATACGTTGCTGACACATTTAATCATCGCATCCAGGTTTTTGGTGGTTTCGGTCAGGGTGGTGGAGAAGAACCGGATATTGATGCTGATGGAGTGCCAAACGAGCTTGACATTGATTCAGACAACGACGGGATTCCTAATTCAATAGAATTGCCTGCCGAACTCCTAGGGGCTGGCTCACTTGTTGAGGTTTCACAAATTGAGGAAGGAATTTTAGATAACCCTGATGAAGACGGTAT
>DASWID010000101.1 GCA_036397855.1 Thermodesulfobacteriota bacterium
AGCCATCTGAAGATATTATAAGGGCGGTCATGGGGATTTCTACCGCTGTCCAACATTGAACTTAGGGCAAAACGCATGGACATAGGGTCAACTCCTTCCATCATAGCGTGCTCAATTAACTGTATTACTGCCTTATCAATGCCGACCTCCGGCGACAGTACCCTATACGCCGCGAGTATGTGTGAAGTTAATTCAAGATGACCTCTGGATGGCACGTCCTCTATGAGTTTAGTTCTTCTCCCGGTGGTTCTAATAAGACGCGAGTATCTAATAATAAAAGAAATGCTTCTCTTCTTCGCTGTGTACGGATTGATTAGAGGGCTCTTAGAATTGGCGATGTTTGGAGGTATAGCACTAGGCGTTAAATTCACAATTTATCACAACGTTACTCATTTAGGGTTAGTCATAATATATTGAGTCCCAGACGATGACACAGAGTGACATTCAATGCATTCAGTAACCTTACCGGCCAGAGTTATAGTCTCTCCATCCCTTTCCATTTTCATCGGCTTACCATCCGGTGCAAACTTTACCCAGAACCAGTTTCCGTGTTGAGGGTCAAAAGGCACCAAGTTATACATAACAGTAATGGCTTCAAGCGTTTTATCCTGCATGTAATTTTCCATTACAATAATTGTTCCAGGTGGTAGCTCATTTTCCTTTTTGAGAACCGCTTCATAACCGATGGAATTTATATATGTGGTAAGTAGGGCACCGTGTGGGGTTGGCCCTTTGTATAAAGCCTCTTTTCCAGGCCACATTTTCCAGTGCTCTCTATAATCCTCTGTCTGTATAAGGCTCCAGAGCTCAGCAGCTATCTCTGGGGGTACCTTTATAGCTTCTTCCTTTGCATGCTCTTCATGCATCTTCTCGACCTTTTCTTCAATTTCAGAAACCACATCCTCTGATTTCTCTTCCTTCATTTCGGTGTCTTCACCGCTCTTTGTTGGACCTTCCTGACCCTTACACCCAGCATAGAAGAAACCGATCGTCATAACAACAATTAACATAAGCTTATACATTTAAAACCCCCTTTTAACTAATTATCGATGGATTTTATCTTACATCGTATTTCCTGCTTATTGAAGATAGATACTAAGTTTTCTTAGAGTAGGTGCGGTAAGGGAAGTGATAACACTATATCCCAACTACAGATTTTTCTGCAAAACGGATATTATGTCTTATATGACTCAATAGACCATTTCATTCTCCTTATGAAGTCCGTGCCTAAACCGAACAAAGGATAGACGGGACATTCCTGTCCCGCATTCTAATCGAATAAACTTCCCTAAATCCGGGGTTGGAAAACCCCGGCTATCGGGTGGTGGGAGGATACTAAATTTTTTTAGAATCGTGTAAGAATATTTTTTTATTCAAGTGAAAATGTGATGTAACCCCTCCTTAAGTTATTACAGAAGTGCCACAAGTGATTTATTCGGATTCCTTAAAAATTGTCCTTGACTCGCACTAAACCGTGATTAATTTCTATCTACAGTAAAAAAACTAATTTAGGAGGTAGTTAGCATGAGATTAGGATTATCCGTTTGGGAACCTTATAAGGGTCTAAATTTATTTGGTGAGACTTTTCAAAAAATGTTTGATGATACAGCCAAGACTCTTTCTAGATTTGGAATTGAAGATCTCGGCGCCGGGACCTGGGCACCAAGGGTAGATATATATGAAACTGAAGATAATTATATCGTAAGTGCCGATCTTCCAGGTATAAAGAAAGAGAACATTGGAATCGATCTCAAAGATAACATACTCACAATAAGGGGGGAAAAGAAATTTGAGGAGAAGTCTGATAAAGATAATTATGTGAGGGCAGAGCGCAAATATGGAAAGTTTGTCAGAAGCTTTAGCATATCGGATAATGTTGACACGGAGAAGATCAGGGCCAATTATAAAGATGGTGTCCTGGAGATCACGATTCCGAAGAGAGAAGAAGCAGCAACCAAGCAAATTAAAGTGGAAGTCAAATAATATATAATTTAACTCTAAACTACATGCTACCCCGTCTTATAAACGGGGTAGCATTAGGCATAGTATTTACACGTTGGGATTTGGTTTAGTATCAACTACGTAGATAAAAATTGAGTTTGCTTCTTGTTAAAACACCTTTTCGGATTTATAATTACCTTTTCTAATTCCATAAACGGTAAGGGATCAGGGAACGGGGCGAGGAAGATATGAAACTAAAAATTCTCTTCTTTTTATTGTCCATTGTAACAGGATTTTGGGTTACTTATCCGGCCTATAGCCTTACAACTTCTTTAATAATCACTCTGGGTATAGGTGCCATTACCCTTGGCGTAATAATCGGAATAGAGCTAGTTATTAAAAATTTCCCAACAAATTCGACTTTAGGATTATCAATCGGCATCGTAACAGCGTCGCTTACTTTCTTTGCGATCATAGAGATTATACACGCTTTGAATATTTCACCGGATATATCTAAGTACATTTCTGTGTTCATTTTTATATTGCTTTTTTATCTAGGCATATCTCAGGGGATAAAAAAAGGCTATGAAGCTGATCGACAGGGAAGAAGGGTTACTGCTAAAAGCGGACCATCCAGCACAAAGATTCTAGACACTAGCGCTATCATAGATGGAAGGATCGCAGATGTGGCTGAAGCTGGGTTTATCGATGGGGTCCTGTTAGTGCCTAAATTCATAATAAAAGAACTTCAGTACATAGCTGATTCCACTGACCCCATCAAACGCGTGAGAGGCAGGCGAGGGCTCGATGTTCTCAAAAGGATGCAGCAAGAGATTCCAAACGTTGTTATAAAGATAACGAGTCACGATTTTCCGAAGATTAATGAAGCTGATTTAAAACTTGTTGAACTCGCAAAGAGGTTAAAAGGGGTAATAGTGACTAACGATTATAATCTAAATAAGGTAGCTGGACTTCATGGGGTAAAGGTACTTAATCTCAATCAATTATCCAGTGCCCTCAAGCCTGTGGTGTTGCCTGGAGAGGCTCTGACCATAAGTGTTGTCAAGGAAGGGAAGGAGGAAAATCAAGGTATAGGTTATCTTGAAGACGGAACTATGGTTGTCGTTGATGATGGTAAAAGGTACCTAGGTAAAGATATAGATGTTTCTGTTACCAGTGTCCTTCAAACCCCTACCGGACGTATGATATTCTCCAAGGTTATTGAACGAGGTATGGTCTCTGGATTAAAAGCCTGAACAAATTACAACCATTTTGTTTTCTTAATTTTCCCAGACTGATCACCATTATCTAGACAAATTGCCGATCAGTTAGGACCGAGCGATTTGGCCGCCGCAAAAATCAGTCATATTTAATCAAGAAATTAAAACCGTTCGATTGTACGGTGGATTACGATAGAGAAGAAGTCAGTTCGATAGACGATGACTGATCATATGACATAAATTGAAAAAGTTACCGACTTTAGCAGTATACTTTAGTTATGTTAACTTGTGAGGTATTCAATGTTTCGTGTAGGTATTGGGTACGACGTGCATAAGTTTTCCGAAGGGAGCAGACTTATTCTCGGAGGAGTCGAGATACCCTTTGAACTGGGACTTCAAGGATACTCAGACGCTGATGTTCTTACTCATTCGATCTGTGATGCTATACTTGGTGCACTTGGAGAGCCCGATATAGGTAGTAAATTTCCTGATACTGACCCAAGATACAGGAATATTTCTAGTTTAATTCTGTTAAGGGAAACAGTCGTATTATCCAAATCCAAGGGTTTCAATATTGAAAATGTGGATAGTGTAGTTGTTTGTGAGAAGCCTAAGATTGGAAATTACGTTTCACAAATCAGAGGAAAACTATCGACGATTCTCGAAATATCAGAAGATTGCATCGGAGTCAAGGCAACAACTACAGATGGCATCGGTTTTACAGGGAGGGTTGAAGGCATTGCTGCTCATACGGTTGTTCTGATTAAGAAATTTGATGGTTAAATGAACTCGATTTTCTTAAAATATCCTATACTACCTCCACTAATCGGGTATATAGCTGGGATATTTATAAGTGAAAATTTGGGCTACGAATGGATTTTTATCCTTTTTATCTCACCAATACTCGGGCTGCTGTCTTTATTTTTTGCGGATCTTAGATTTCTCTTGTTTATACCCCTCGGAGTTCTGTTTTCAATAAGTCTCACCCCACCCGAAGATCACATTGCAAACTTTGTTGGAAATGAAATTGACCTTTTGGGAACTTTATATAGATCCCCAGAGAGTAGAATAGAGGGTTCAAGGTTGTTTGTTGACGTTCGGGAGATTGTAGTAAAGGGTAAGAAAGAGTCGGCAACAGGAAAGGTGATCATTAATACTAAACAGAGAATTCGTGGTTTATCTCGAGGGGATTATGTAAGGGTTGTAGATACTGTTTTAAAGCCATATAGAACATTTAAGAATCCCGGGAATTTTGATATCAAGCGTTATTATGGAAGGCAGAAGATATATGCCTATGGATTCGTTTCCGGAATGGATTCGATAATTTTATTTGAGCCAAAACTAACGCCTTTTTACTCTCTAAGGACAATAGATAAGGCTAGAACCAGGTTTGGGGATTTTGTAAGACACAGGTTTCCTCAATCTGAGGGAGAGATACTGAACGCAATCACAATTGGAGATCAGGGAGGAATGCCAAACGGGCTGAGAGATCTTTTTTCAGCAACTGGTATTGCTCATCTGCTCTCTATATCCGGACTGCATGTAGGGGGTGTAGCGCTTGCTTTCTATTTAACGATAAAATGGATTCTGAAAAGGTCGGAGTATCTCTTGATTAGGTGGCAGGTCCCAAGGCTTACTGCTGGACTAACCATAATACCTTTATTCATCTACATGGCAGTAGCGGGATGTGCTACTCCCGTAGTAAGAGCATTTTTAATGATTGCGGTTTATCTTATGTCAGTGGTACTTGGTAAAGAGGAAAATAAATTGAATACGCTAGGCGCTTCTGCGTTTATAATTTTGCTGTGGCAACCATGGGCGCTTTTTCAACTCTCATTTCAACTCTCTTTTGCCGCTGTTTTGGGAATTATATTTGTCAATAGGTTTTATCCATTAAAAGTCGGTAGCTTCTCCGAAAAGATAATCTCAAGCTCTAAGATAACATTGGGTGCCTCGTTTACAACTATACCCTTAATCGTGAATTCCTTCAGTATTTTATCATTGATATCACTGCCCGCTAATTTAATATTTGTACCCCTGGTTGAATTCTTAATAGTTCCCCTAGGGTTGATTTCATTTTTGGTGTTCTCTGTAAATGAGTACTTAGCAATGCCATTTCTCACTCTCAATGTTTATCTGATTAGAATTCTTATCTTTGGAATAGAAAAGCTCGTTGAGATACCTTTTGCTTCTTTAACGGTTACATCTTTAGGAATTACGGGTTGGCTTATGTATATATTGATAATTCTGGTTGTTTGTTTTAAGAAGGTTTTCCCAAATCTCAAATATGTTTTGCCATTTTTTATTGTAGGGTTGATTATGGCGATGACTATTAGTAAAGTGAGTAACTCTAAAAGTGGGTATCTAGAATTAGATTTCATAGACATTTCAAATAGGAATATAGTCTTCGTTAAGCTTCCTCAAGAAAAGACAATTCTCGTCGATGGCGGTTATTCCTTCTTCAATATGGGTGGTTATATGGAAAGAAGCGTAATTTCCCCTTTTCTTCTGAATTCTGACGTTACGACCATCGATTATCTAATTTTAACTACATTGGACAAGGATCATTTAGAGGGTGTCAAATACTTGTTACGGAGATTTGAGGTTAAAAGACTCTGGACAAATGGAGTAAAGTTGGATGGAGAGCTCTGGAAATTGGTCAAAGGTAAGAATATAAGCTGGAAGAATCTCATGGATGAAGTTGAAAATTTTGAAATAGAGGGTGTTCGGATCGAATTTTATAAACCCAGGGGTTATTATAAAATTGCAGATTCCTCTCGACCCTATCCACTTATATTTAAGTTAACATTTGGAAACATAAATTATCTATTGGGAGAGTCTTTAGGAGACTTATCTGTGCAACGGGAATTGATCGATATTTACCATAATAGGATTCAATCGAACGTGCTATATATTCCTCAATTAAAGGGTAATTTAAGGTCATTTAATGATTTTTTGAATATCGTCTCACCAGAGATCTTGATAGTTAATCGTGGAAAAGATAGTCTTAGAAAATATCTTGATAAAAATGTGCCAAATTTCGACACTCATAGGAAGTCGAAATTCGTTGAAACTACAAAAGAGGGGATGGTTGCAATAAGTACAGACGGCAGGGAGATTAGGAAGAGGACTTTCAATAATGGCGATTTGTTGTAGATAGCTTATAAACCAAATATTCTTTTATGTTTCTAAATGTACTGCAATCGGTAAAGGGTAAGAAGCTGGTTACAATCAATTTATTAAGATGTAAAATACTATACAACGTAAAGGATTTGCAATTTGGGATCTTAGCTTTCGTGCTAACCCCGGAACGTTGAGGATCCGTTTTAGCTAATGGAATGGGCCATGGATCATGAAAAAGATCATTCTTATTTTAATAGTTTTGGTAGTCCTGATTCTCTTTTTTTTCTTGCCCGCCGAGGACGACACGACCGAGATAGAATCTATATTTGATGGAGTTCTTAAAGCAGGTAAGGAAAAAGACTTAGAAGGAGTGATGGATCACTTTTCCATTAATTATAGAGATGAATACGGGGCGACCTATCCTGTTGTAAAAAACGTCATAGAGGGTTTCTTTGCCAAATATGACGGTTTTGATGGTAATTATAGCGAATTAAAGGTGTCGATTAACGATTCAGATAAGGAAAAAATGGCAGTGGCAAACCTTGATTTTTATGTTAATGGGATCAAAACCGGCAAGTCAATTCCAATATTTGGAAATGCGGTATTACCTGAGAACGTGACTGTTACCCTTGAGAAAAATACCTTTGGTGATTGGAAAATCAAAAATGTTGAAGGGCTGAGCATTGATGAATAGGGCGTTTTGGCTCTAAGATGATCCGGGATCCGTCTTTTATTAGTCTATATATTCTAATCTTCCCAGTATAAAATCATTCAGGACTTCTATATCGGTGTTTTGTGCTTCGTTTACGGTACCCTCAAAGATTATTCTTCCGTTGTAAAGAAAAGCAATTCTATCCGAAATTTCAAGAGCGCTCTTCACATCGTGGGTAATGATAACTCCTGTGATGCCGAATTGCCGCTGCATGTTTCTTATGAGGTGGTTTATTCTGCTGATGTTGGGAGGATCCAGGCCCGTTGTTGGCTCATCATAGAGCAAAATCTTGGGGTTCATGGCCATTGCCCTTGCAAGCCCCACCCTCTTTTTCATACCACCGCTTAGATCTGAAGGTAGTTTATCTTCAATTCCCGGAAGCCCCACAAGCTCTAAGTTTGTTGAGACAATTTCGTTGATTTCTTCTTCTGAATGTTTATTGCCCTCCCTCAGGGGATATGCAATGTTTTCGGCAACCGTAAGGGAATCGAAAAGTGCAGCGCCTTGGAAGAGCATACCGATTTTTTTTCTGACATGAACTAATTCACTCTCATCCATTGGGACTATGTTTTCATTTTCTATAACAATTTCTCCTTCATCTGGCTTCATAAGACCGGTAATCTCTTTGAGCAAAACACTTTTGCCCGATCCGCTTCCGCCCAGCACCGTAATGTTTTCGCCCTTTCTTATAGAAAGATTGACACCAGTGTGTACTTGTCTTGAATCGAATGACTTATGAACGTTTTTGAGCTCTATTATGTAATTTTCATTCATTGCTAGAACTTAGATATTGGACCTAGATATATTCGTATAATATTAAATAGTTCTACCGGGCTTTTTGGTACGTATATAATAAATAAATTCTATATGCTTGTAAAAATATAATGAAAACAATGAATTATTTTGACACTCACAGATTTAAGCGTTAAAATAACATACGTTGAAGGATAAATTGAATTCTCAAAAAAACTTGCTATCAACGATTACAGGTTAAAGATTAATAAGTAATTTTATAATATTCAATCGTTAAAAGGAGGGGTATTCAATGCCACATGAGTTACCGCCATTACCATATGGATATGACGCCCTGGAGCCTCACATAGACGCTCGTACAATGGAGATTCATCATACAAAGCATCATCAGGGATATGTGAATAATTTAAACAGTGCTCTTGAAAAGCATCCTGAACTTGAGAAAAAAAGTGTAGAAGATTTGTTGAAGGATTTAAGTTCTATTCCTGAAGATATACGAACTGCGGTTAGAAACAATGGTGGTGGACATGCCAATCACTCAATGTTTTGGCCGATTATGAGTCCAGATGGCGGTGGTGAGCCTGGAGGGGAATTGGCTGGCGCTATAAATTCATCCTTTGGTAGATTCTCAGATTTTAAAGAGCAATTTTCAAAGGCAGCAGCGGGCAGGTTTGGAAGTGGATGGGCATGGCTTTGCGTGGATCGAGGCGGGAAACTGACAATCACCTCTACTCCAAATCAAGACAATCCGGTGTCTGACGGATTAAGGCCGGTTCTCGGTCTCGATGTTTGGGAACATGCCTATTATCTTAAATATCAAAACAGGAGACCTGAATATATTTCGGCGTGGTGGAACATTGTCAATTGGAAACAGGTCGCAAAGAATTACTCGGCCGTAAAATAGGTATTTTAGGTTTGCAGTCCGATAATTAGCGGTAACCGGAAGGTTTTTGTACGTTGTTGCTTTATGATTGGTGAGGTGTAGAAAACTCATTTAGAGTTTGGATTAATGGATTAAATGAACCCTTTGATTCTATTACACTCTCTATTTTAAGCAAGGGCACTAACGTATCAGGTTGAGGTTATTTAAGAAAAGTGCTCGTGTTTTTATACTGGTTCTGCATAAGATTCCAATCGAGAGTGGGTAAGCAAGCTAAAGTACTAGAGAAGATTTGTTTTAAGTATTTCGTAATCAGAGAAAACTGGAACGGGTGAATTATATTGGGAATTAAGAGCTTCGACTCCGACGACACAGTTTCATCTGTCAATGATAATATGGGTTTTACAAATGATTTAGAAACCTATAGGTCTCCAAATTTCAAAGGGAAACTAATTGATGTGGATGATTCTGAGTCTGATATTGAACCCAATGGCTCAGATTGCGTAGAATTTGAGAAGAGCAGTAGGATTCCGGATGAGCAGTATAGGCTTATGTATTATTATTTCAGGGATATGGCAAATGAACCCTTGCTAAAACCAAGGGAAGAGATTGAAGTTTCAGCTAAGATAAAAAGATGTGAACAGAAGTCCAAAGAAATAAAACTGGTTGTTAATAGGCTTCAAAATAAAATCGAATCAAGAAACAATGAAAGGATCAGGCATCGGAGATTGAAGCCAAAGGACCTTTCCAGGAAGATCATAATATTAAATGCCCTTGATAAGGTATATTCTGAAAAGGCTAAACTTCTTAAATGTAGATTCATTAAGTCGAACTTGAGATTAGTTGTGGCAATGGCTAAGAGATATATCAGCGTGGGTCTTCCGATTTCGGACTTAATACAAGAGGGTAATGTCGGGCTGATGAGGGCCGTGGAGAGATTTGATCATACCAAAGGGTTTAAGTTTTCGACATACGCTTCATGGTGGATCCGTCAAGCTATGTTCAGGTCTCTTCAGGAGCAGACCAGAACAATAAAGGTGCCGGTATATTTGTTGGAGCAATCTAATAAGATATTGAGGATAAGTTCAAATCTGCGTAAGAAACATGGGAGGAGTCCAACTCCTGAAGAGATATCTAACATCTCCGGGGTTTCTGTAGATGTCATAAAGCGTATTTTAAAATCAACAAATGATGCTGTTAGCTTAGATTCGCCAATTCTTCGAGGTGAGAAAACAACTCTCCTCGATTTTATTATCGATGAGGAATCTCCCGCCCCTGAATTAATTAGGACAAGGGTGATGCTTTTTGAAAGGATAAGGCAAGCTTTAACATTACTTACTCCTAGAGAAGAAGAGATACTCAGGCTGAGATTCGGAATAGACCAAAATACAACTTACACGTTGGATGAAATTGGAAAGATATTTAATCTTACACGTGAACGAATTAGGCAGATCGAAAAAGCGGCACTGGAAAAACTATCCGACTCCGATATGAAGGATATACTTCGAAGTTTTATAAATTAATTGTGTAGATTGAATCCCTGAACGTGAGTCAAGTTTTCAGAGTAACCTGAATTTCTTCTAAAGGTATTTTTTTCATCCAATATATTCATGAATTTTTTACTGGCGGCGGGAGGAATCGAACCTCCGACAAAGGCCTTATGAGAGCCCTTATGGGTTATTGTAACTTTCTTTAATCATTAAGTAATTTAGCCCTAACTAGGTGACTTGTGTTCATGTAGGGTTTATTCGGAGCGAAATTGACGCTTTCAATGGCTCTCTTTTTATGCTCAGGTGTAGGGTGGGAGTAACGCTTGGTCATAACAATTGACCTATGCCCTAATAGCTCCTGAACGGTAACCAGGTCAACTCCATTCATAACAAGCCTTGTAGCAATTGTGTGTCTTAAGTCATGGAACCTACAACGGGATATCTTGGCTTTATTTAAAGCAGTTTCAAAAGCACTCTTGATTTCTTTGACAGGGCTGCCTTTGTAATTAAAGACATATTCACTGGAAGCATTTTCCTGTAACTCAGTCAATGTTTGCAGTAATGTTTCGTTGATTGGTATAAATCTAAACTCAAAGTTTTTGGTATCTCTCACGGTGATGGTTCTCTGTTTTAAGTTAACGTCCTCCCATTTAAGGCCTAGAATTTCGCTTCTCCTCATGCCTGTGCTAACGGCACAAATTAGGATTGGTTTAAGGTGCGGAGCGGCTACTTCATATAGTCTTAAGAAATCCTCTTCACGTAGAATTTGCATGCGTTGGTTAGAGACCTTAAAGAACTTTACACCCTTCACGGGATTAGCACTAGCTAGACCCCACTCTATCGCTAGGTTAAACATTCTCTTAAGCACGGTTAACTCTCGATTGATATTTCCCAGCGTCTTGCCCTCATCTTTCCTTTTAGCCTTGAACTGCTCGACAGACCATGAGGTAATATCATCTATACTATGCCCTTTGAAGAATCGTAACAGTGCCTTGCATATAGTTACGCTTCTCTTATAAGAGCGATGATTTGCTTTTGAATAGTCCAAGTACTTCTCCACTAGCTTTTCAAAGCCGATTGCCGGTCTCTTGCTCTTAAGATTAAACCTGTCCTGTACCACCTCACCCATCCTTGCCTTCAATGCTTGCTCGGCTTGACCTTTGGTTATCAAAGCTGTAGAGCCTATCTTCTCTCTGATTTGTTTACCATCCGCATAATAGGCGATATACCAGCTTTTGCCTCTCTTGTAGATGCTGCCCGTACCCCACGCTCTTCGCTTAGCCATTTATCATTTACCTCCCTTTTTTAGGATCTGTTTCGATTGATACACTTTTAATTAAATTATCCTTTTCCATTGCCTGTCTTATCCAATAACGGACAAGGTCTGAGGAAGTCATTAAATTTTCTTCTGCATAGTTAGTTAAGAACTTAAATTCCTTTGGATGCAACCAGACTTGAAATAACTTTGTTCTTATTCTTTTTTCCCTCATGTAATGTTATTATAAATACATTTGATTTGATTGTAAATATCATTGGGATAAAAGGGAAATTTATATAACCTTAATCCAGAACTCTTTTCTAGTATGATAAAAAATCAAAAATCGTGCTATTATTTCCATGTTATATGAGTAAAAATTACGAGTCCTATAAAGAAACTTGTCACATACTAAATCAGGCAATCGGTGCTCTAGTTATTCATAGGGGAGATATAAGAATACGTCTTATAAACGCATATGTGTTTCACTTGTTTAAATTGGAAGTTGATGATTTCCCTTGTGAACTTAGAAAGCAATTTAAGTGGGTTAAATCGCAATTAATAAATGAGGGCCGTCTAAAAAAATATGTATACCGAGGTAATTTAATAGACCAATTAAAACGGTCTCTCCACGGAAGAAGGTATAAAACACTTGAGAGGATTGCGGAAGCTATACTTGATATCCGTGCCCGATTAGGTGACTACTTAGAGAATTAAAAGCCCCCTAATGCGTAATTATTATAAAATGTAGGAGACACACCTTAACCTGATATGATGATATTGACCTTACTTATAGAGTAGTTGACTCCGATTTTATTTATCCATTTATGAATGCCTGCCTTTAGGGTCTTCGGGTATGGGTATAGGATGTAACTTTATTTTGGTTCTAATTAGAGTTCGTGGTTTATGTATGTCATTCCAATTCTCCATAATAAACTTAGAGTCAGATTTAGTATTTACATAACCTTCATGATGTGACGCACAATCTATTGAGACTCTTAATGCATCTTCAATTTCTGGGTCTAGATATAAGCAATTTTCAGAAAGCCAATCTTGCATCTCAAAGTAAGCTTTATTTAGTTCATCTCGGTTATCATATATTTTGCTCGTAACTTTGTACCAGTGAGCGTATGCTTTTTGGTGTGCATCTACTATCTTGTCATATGCTATTAACTCTAACTTTTCTTTTCTTTGTCTTTCTGAGATAAGGTAGTTTGAAAATGAAGTGACCATTGCTCCAATTATTACCCCTAATAATCCAACGATAGCAACATTATCTAATTTTAACAATACTAATATGAGCCAAGCAACTGTAAATCCTAATGCAAATGCTATTATATTGGAGATGTTTGTAACTATCTTCTCTCTAATCAAAGTTATAATTTTCATATTAACATTCTAAGATTTTATTTATTTGATTTCTAGGTGTAATATGCTGCTCCCCAGTAGCCATGTAGTGGAGCTTTTTTCACGAGGCACTTATCTTTTTGTTATATGCCTTATACAGGCGACGTAACTCTTTTCGTTGCGACTTCAATAATGCTTACGTTTTATGGTTTCAGGAACACGATGGGCTTTTTGGGGTGTTGTTCCGTATTTTCTCATAGTTACGTGCTTTTGACGTAAAGGGATATTTTTAAGTATACTCCTATACAAGTAAAAGGGTGATAGGTGTTTGCATAACACCACATACTGGGGGCGTTTATACGAACTTTAGTTCGTCTAATTATTAGTTAGCCATAAAATCGTAAACATTGGATGATGATAATGAATGCACCAAAGTGTTTCATTAGTTATTCATGGGATAATGATAATCATAAAGATTGGGTTAGATTTTTAGCTTCTGAGTTAAGAGCTAGAGGGATCGATGCAAGACTTGATCAGTGGGATACTAAGCTGGGAATAAACCTTCCAGAGTATATGGAAACCTCAGTTCGTGAATCTGAATACGTCTTACTTATATGCACACCCTTGTTTGCTGAAAAAGCGAATAAGGGTTCTGGGGGTGTAGGCTATGAAAAAACAATTGTAACTGGCGAAATATTTTCTGGTGTATCATCCAAGACAAAATTTATCCCTGTTCTTCGTAGTGGTAGCGAATCTGAAGCCATTCCTTCGTATCTCAGGGGTAAATTTTATATCGATTTTAGAAATGATCAGAATTTTAATGATTCAATTGATAAATTAATAAGAAATATTTTTGATGCTCCAGAACACCCACCTCCACCGATTGGAAATCGGCCAAAATTTAATACACAGAGTGCTGGAGTGCGATCGGCACAGAAGGAGGTTCACTTTGACATTACGCGCTTTAGTAATGCATTTGAATATGCTATAAGCTACAATGGGTTAAGAATGGGAAGAGATGAGGCGCGTCAATGGGCTCTACGAAGATTGGAAGAATAAACAATAGTTCGCTAACATTTGCTTCAGCCGGCCCCTAAGCGGCGGCGCGATTTTCGGGTTTGCTGGTTTCGGCACAGTTATGTTCATTTTATACGCTTGAGTTGTGAAAATTCGCGGCGGCTGAGCAAAAGTATCTGGAAGAATACTTAAATTTGGTCGGAAAGGTACTAATTGACTTTGAATACATTGAACTCGCACTGAAACTCTATATCGCTGAAACGTATGCCACTATCTCCTCTCGACTAGAGGGGATCGTAACCTTCAAATATGGCTGGGAAGATGTAGAAAACGAACCACTTGACAGGCTCCTGAATCAATTCTCAAAGATCAGTTCCGATCATCAGCTCGTTAAAGGTCTTGGTCTTCTTCAAAAGGAGCGGAATAAGTTGGCGCATCAGGCATACGTCTTAACGTTGGAAGAACAGTCAGATCGTGACCACCTTGAAAAGGAATATGCACGTATTACAAAGCCAAAGTCCAAGACTAAGGCGTTAGTTGTGAGAACGATGGAAGCGTGCAAAGTGCTCGAAAGTCCATTCTCGAAAACAACAAGAAAAAGTGGGAATACGTGACACATCTTGACTATTTAAAATTATGCTAATGAGTTAAATCTATAAATATGTGTATATCTAAATAGATACTGTTTGTTATTGCTAGCATTAGCCATAATACCCTATTATTGCCCCCAGCTCGAGGCATTCGAGCTTTTTTCACGAGGCACTTATCTTTTTGTTATATATTAATATTATTGTCTATTAAAAATAGCGACCTCTCCGGGGCAGGGATATACCCCTTTAAAGCACGCTACGCTGACCGAGACGAGCCTCTATCCCGGTGGCTAATAGTAAATAGTGATAAAAATAAATTAGTAAGTTTAGAATGCCGTTGAATCCGGAGTTATCTTTCTTGGCAAAAGCACTCTACTTTGTGTAGCTTCGCCTTTAGGTAACTTAACTTGTCGTCCTCTAAGTTTCTTGATTACTTATTACATGAAGGAGGGGTACATATCTGTGTTCAATATGTGTTTGTAGTGTGTTTATTCTATGGAAAAACCTACCATATAGGAGAAAGATATTGAAAAGTATTGAAACTGGGAATATAGAGGCTTATTTCTCTTAACTTCTTGAAATCAAATAAGAATCTTTTGTTTATAATGGGTTATTTTTACTGGCGGCGGGAGGAATCGAACCTCCGACAAAGGCCTTATGAGAGCCCTGCTCTACCTCTGAGCTACGCCGCCAAGGTTAGTATTTGGAGTATGTTTCAAGCCAACATAAGGATATTTAACAGTTTTTCTACGCGGGGTTTATTTTTATATGTTGATCTGGTCAGTATATCATGGCGGGTCTAACTTTCAAGACGAAACTAGCTTTTTTGTAACAAATTGGGGGTATTAGAAGCGAAATAAATTTTCCTCTTGACAGATTAAGTAACGTACTTTATAATCACTTTTAAATTTAAATTTTCAACTTAATGCACTTCATCCTTTATCCTCCTTTAAAGTGGGAATGTTTCTAAATCTGGGAGCATTCCCTCTTAATTCATAAAAATAGCTTCGTTTAAGATTTAATGGTTACTTTAAACTTAAGTATTTAGATGGATTTAGTTTTTTGCCGTTTTTTATTATTTCGTAGTGCAGGTGTGTTCCAGTGGATCTTCCTGTGGAACCTGCGTTACCAATTAGATCTCCACTCTTAACCCTTTGTCCTTCGTCTACATCTACCTTCGTTAGGTGTCCATAAAGTGTTTGATATCCATTTTCGTGATTGATTATGACGGTATTTCCATAACTGTAATACCAACCTGCGTTAGTAACTAATCCATCAGCAGTCGCAAAAACTGGTTGTCGAGGTTTCGCTTCGAAGTCTATTCCGGAGTGAAAAGCCGGGGCAGCTCTAAAAGGATCCATTCGATATCCAAAACCTGATCTGACATCGGATTTTATGATGGGCTTACCCAAGGGAAAACTCTTAATCGTATTAAACATTTCATATATATCCTTTTCCATGTTATCAAGATAGGATAAATCCAATCCGTCGGCCGGGATGTACTCACCTCCCACGGCCAATTCTCTCTTTATACCCTTTCTGTCAAGTAACTCTTGCATTTCCAAGAGTTTCTTTTCGATTTCTATTAACCTGGATTTCAATACAAGTTCATCCTTGCTCATTTCATTTAATACATTGGACTGACTTTTTAGTTGGTCGGCCAGTTCTCTTTTCTGATGGGTACTTATTTCAGCTTTTTTGTAAAATTTATATGCAATAATGAAAGATAGAAGTGATACCAACGTGAGTCCAAAAAACGTGATCAGCATTATTTTAATGTGGTACAGTTTTATGTTAAGGAATTTTGGTACCGTGCATTCAAATTTAAATAAATGAATTTTAAGATTTTCCCGCGTCATCACCCATCCTCCTTTACAATAAGGTTAAATTATTGACCTATAAAGCGATTGATCCCCGGACTATGTTTGTGATTCTAAAATTTCGGGAACCAATATAACATATTTTAAAAGAGGTTTACAATACCAGATTTAAACAATTGAAATTTTGCTCCTATGTAGGAGGGTGCAGACCATGCATAATACTTCAAAAAAGAAACAGATTCAAAAGAAGACCCATATTACTATTCAAACTACTTTGGCGTATCTCGTTTATGATCTTGCGATGGTGTTATTTATATAGTGTCAGTATAGAATTGACTCAAGAGCGATTGTGAAAGTCATCTTAAAAATTCTTTAACAGTCGATGTGGGTTTGAAAGTTGATATGGTACTGAAATTCCTTATTACTTTCTCATTAGCGATAAATTTTGTCGCAGCCTCAAATGCGGGGGCGAAAATAGTGGTAAGCGATGCCTGGATAAGAGAATTACCCCCTAGCTCGTCGGTTACAGCGGCATACATGATTATTGAAAATCTTGGCAACGATGATGACAAGCTCACAGGGATTAATGCTAGCTTCGCGGGGCACGCAGGGATTCATACAACCCAGATCGACAATAATGGAATTGCACAGATGAAGATATTACGAGAACTGGTAATACCATCAGGTAAAAAGGTAGTATTAGAACCGGGTGGAACGCATATAATGCTCACTGACATAACTGAACCAATTAAAAGGGATGATACGCTAAAGCTAGAGTTAATGTTTGAAAGAGAGGGAATGAAAGAGATTAGTGTGAAGGTTAAGGGATTAACTGGTGACTAGCTGATGGGACCTAGATTCTAATATAATTAGAATCTCAATTTGCTATTTAACCAATCCATTGAGTAGAGACTACTTTAAGTCATTGTAAGATCTGATAAAAAATCTCCCGGTTACCACGGACGCAAGTTCTCCCGCAAGGGCAGGTGGGTACTTATCAAATAATAGTTAAAGACCGGTTTGGGAATTCAAGGGAAGCTACTATTCCTAAAGGACAGACTACCACAGTTAGTGAGGGTAGAGACGGGGAGCTTCGGATTAATATCCATATAATCATAATCTGTAGAATCCTTCAACATGTTCACTACGCAAAAAGTAATATTTGTTATTCATTCGCTTCTTCCCATGCTTTCCACAGTTCTTCTATATTTTGACTTCTAGCAAAGTCCTCTTTGTAGTGTTGAGGATTAATCTGCCAACTCATGAATCTATGGAATACAATACTAAGCTTTTCCTTTACCAAGTAAGGATCAAATCCCCAAAACATATCCCATGTTCCACCCAAGGGAAAAAAGATTTTGTAGAAAAGGACCTGCTTTGGTTCTAATCTATCATATGAAATCAACCCTGTCCGAACAAAGCCATAACCCATTCCGAAATTAAAGGCTAAATTTTCACTGTTAAGCCCAAGCCTTTTTGCTGCCATCATAGCAAGCACGGTAAATACATACAAGGCTTCGGATGTAGCATATCCATATTGGGAAAGCTTCTCATCCATCTTAATAATTTTTGACATAAGCCATTCATATTCTTCTCCAATAAGCCACTTAAAATCCTTCAGATCCTCGTAGTTAAACTCCCCTATATCACCGCACATCTCAAAGGAGCATCTCAAGTCCTCCCATTCTCTTGTGATTATCTGATAGGTTTTATTTAGTGAAATCGGTAAACTAAATGACATATTTCTCATTGTTTTCCCCTTCTAATTAATTAGTTTTCCCGTATCAAAGGCGTTAAGACGTGATCCATATAAATGGTGCACCTACGATAATTTAGTCACCCTCCACCTACCATTACTAAAGCGGGCAATTTTCATGCCAGTAGTTATAAATTTGATTGCGCAATAATTAAAGATAGTTATGACTGCAAGAAAACGAATTTATAACACAATGTGCAAGGATACACGGCTTCAGGTGTGAAAATTTCAACACCTTTAAACCATCAGATCAATTTATCAAATGAAACAAAAACTATCTTTGTAACTTGGAAGAGAGGTTAGATAAGATAGAAAATTCATTCGATAGCGGAGGCAGTGACACAAAAAGAATTGGGGCAGTTCCACAGATGACATGTTTACCAACTAACAAAGCAGAACAGACGATAATAGACGGTATCGACAGAATTGCGAAAGGCATCCAGAATTAATTGCTATAACCACGATTTCACCTATCAGACGGTGTAAGTTGAAGTGGCAATCTATCTATTCCGTAAAGACATAGTACCACTTTCCGCACTAAGTATGGCTATTAAGCCATAGAAGGCCTCAGTTAGCGGGCAATTTCTAGGGATTTTTGTAAGAGGATTTGGGGAACAGCCCGTTGATTTTTGACCCCTCTTAGTTCAAAATTTACTTACAAGGAAGTGATGAGAAGAAAGAAATAAAGTAAAGGCGTAATGAGAGATAATTTAACTAAAGCAATTGTTTCTGCTCTAACTTTAATCCTGATATTTGCTTTTGTAGTAAGTTGTGACGATGACGATGGGGAATGCAATTTTGACTTTGACGATATTTTAAACGGCTCTACGAGACCATCACAGACATCCGAGTGGGATTGCGTGGGAGATGGGGAGGTATTTTCTGTAGCTTTCTTTGAGGACGAAACAGGGTTTGACAGTGATTTGGGGCCATTTACATGGGAGAGGAGCGGTTGTAGGAGTCTAGTCTTCTTTTCAGGTTTTGGTGTGGGAGAAATATTTGACCTGCAAGGTTCAATTGATTCAGGCATTATCAGTTTTGCTCAGACTATAGATCGAGATTTTTTTGATGTTGCGTGTGAGTTGGATACAACTCCGGAAGATACAATCTGAGCCTTCTATAATAAATTCGAGCAATAATTAATAACCTATCTGTTAAGTTTGGAATAAAAGCATACCCTCATATTATTCGGATCCTGTCTGCAATGGCTGGTGGCGTCTTGACAAGGTTAGTGATTAATTGAGAATTTTGCCGAAATATTCTCATAGTTGTGAGATAAGTGGTTGGTAATCAAAAAGCTATCTGACATTATCTGTCAGGTGGAGTATTGGTAAGTACAATTTAGGTTTACGTCTAGAGAGTCAATTTGGGCTTGTTCGTCTTTGTGAGATTTTCGACGGAATCGTTTACGATGGGAACAGCCCCTAGAACTTGGACATATTTTGTTTGGTAACTCAGTGCTCCCCCCCCATTGTTTTCTTCCTTAATTTTTACTAAATTTCTTCTAACCTATCCTTAATGGGGAGCAGTATATGGGATACTTTTGACTGACGCTTATAGTTCGAGAGGAAATAGATTGTGCTCATCTTACGTTGCTACATGCTTCAATTAAGTTTATAAGGTCAACGAGTAGTTAGATATGTAACGATAATTAAATCAGTTGGCATACTGACCTCTAAACTGACCGGTGTCTATAAGCATGATATTCATGCCAAAAGAGGTATTCATGACCTTTATGAATTCGTTAGCTATTAATGCATATCCGGCATTATTTGGATGGACTCCATCAAGACTGAACGCAGTATTCACATTGTCGATCAGTACGAATTCTCCTGTAAAACCATCAACACCTTGGTTGTTAATCTTGAATAGTAAATCATTAGCATCAACTACCGGCACATTCAATTCGAATGCAATATTAGAGATTGATTCATTAAACTCAGCGACAGTATTTTGAATAGTTTCGTCCTCCGAAACTGTCAATGTAAACTCACCATTAAAGGGCATGCCGGAGGGAACTAAGCCATTATCTTGAATTTCAATAACTAACTGCTCGGCATCATCCATTGTAAATCCTAGGTCAATAAGTGCATTCGCATCTGGAATTCCAACCCCATTATTTTCATACGGCCTGCGGGATGAAAGTAATAGATGAACCACATCGCTCTCATCGGTCAGAATAGGAATAAATAGACCATCCCCGAAATCGATAGGCTGAAAATTCTGATCATACAATACCGGGACAGGGGTGTTAATTCCCAAGGCCGGAATGGTTGTGAAAATCCTATCGAAAAAGTTAATGAAAGGAATATCTACAACATCGGGAATATTAGCAACCACTATCGACGCGGATGTGTTGTTTCGTAATTTTGACAGTGAGTCTCTATACTCAGCATCGAACTCTTGTTCGGGTGTAATCCTATTCAGGTCACCCCCGTGTAATGCAGCACTTATAACATCATTACCTCCAATCCAAAACGAAATGATCTCAGGATCTAAATCGATAGCCTGATCTAGCTGTGAACCCATTCCTCGTAAAATTAAGAAACGCAGATCATCAATTCTTGCATCATCATCGATGTCAAAAAGGGCATCACCCGGAATTCCCAAGTTGTCGTATGGTCTTGGCAACAGCGGATTTATTGCCAAATCGAAAATATCTTCGAGCTGTAAATCGTCTTCTACGATTTCACCATTTCTAAACATCAGGGGTGTCTTTCCGGGATTTGCACCTATGCCCGGTCTACCAATCAAAGGCTGTTCGAAATCACCAACTCCAAGCTGCTGTGCAATGAAAAAAGGGAAGCTGTGCTGCTGAAAATCTATTACTAATCCATTTGATTGGACTCCCGTGGTAAGACTATCACCGACTGCAACGTATTTTCTTGGCCCAGAATCCACAATATCATTCACAACATCGTCGGTCTCGTCACAACCTGTAAATATCAGAAGATTGACTAAAATAATTAGGGTAAATAAGTTTTTAATCATCGGGTTCTCCTAAGATGGCTTGATGCTGTTTTAAAGTTGGTGATATTATTGTTTGAATTGAACTCACTGAGGTTTTTAAACGTACTTAGCATTATAAATGTTAAATTCATTACATTCCTTTCGGGATCGGGACTTATTTGATTATCGTGACACAAAAGGGATAAGGATTCAATAGGAAAAATAATGTAATCCTTTTAGGGCGAAAATGTATGAAAGTATCCGTCGGTTTTATAAAGGTGGGTTGGGGATTTTGTACTGCTACCCTTTTGTCAAGCCTCCAAGTTAGGCTAACCTCTAGGGAGTCAATTTGGGCTTTTTTGTGTTAGTGAAACTACGTACGGAATTCTTCACTACGGGAACCGCCCCTAGAACTTGGACGTATTTTGTTTGGTAACTCATTGCTCCCATGCCAAGAGGCATTCCACTTTTGAGATAGGTTTCCTTACTGCGAGGAGGGATTGTGATGGGAAGGACACCAGTTGTACTGCTTACTTGTTCGCCAGCATTGCCATATGAAGTGGAGTAATAGTTGAGTTTTATTTCAATATCTTTATAAGGTATATCAGCTGTGTTCTCAATCGTAACGTTACTAATCATCGCTACCCTCAACGCTGCAAAGTAAGACCAGTCAGTAACTTTGATGTACCACTCTGGATGCTGAATCATTGAAATGGTGGGGTCCGATTCTTGAGCTTTGGCAAGCGTAGAAAATAGAATCAATAAGATGAAGAGTTTTGTGGCTATATGGTTCAACTTTGGGTTCTCAGGTCTGTAGGTATTAATTCCTACTATTATACACTAGCCTAGACTCCATCTTTAATCCTTGCGACTTCATTTTTTAACTCTATGAGATTTTTGTGTTGTGTAGTATCTTGTTTGTACTAGGTTCTTAATGGGGAGCAGTACAATCTAGCGGTACCTTTAGCTAAGATTAGAAAGTGGTGGTAGCGAATATGTCTTTTTAAATTCCAATGGTAACCCTTACGTGAGACATGATTCGTTAAGCAGAGCTTTTCACGGAGCTTGTGAGAGGTCTAATATCAAAGGCTTGAGATTCCATGACCTAAGGCATACTTGTGCAACAAGATTAGTAGAAGCTGGGGTTCCACTTCATACTGTTTCGAAACTACTAGGTCATTCTACAATTAGGATGACCGAAAGATATAGCCAACCCGAAGAAAGTTTGAAGGGAGCAGTCGAAATTCTGGAAAAACTAGAAACTCGCTTTAGCCAATCGAAAAGAATTATTTGAAATAATCGATAGAAGTACTGCTTTCAAAATCAGACCTATATATTTGCATAAACGCTTGCGATGAATGGAGTTGATCTGATAGCAGTTCAGGAACTCTTAGGACAAAAATCTATAGTTATAAAAAAGCATTATTCACGCTCAATACCGGCGTATAAGAGAAGGGCCGTTGAATCAATTGCTTTAACAAAAAAAGTGCGGAATAAGACAAATGGCAAGAATCCGTAGACATGTTTGTTAAGCATTATTAGTCAACTTAAGATGCGGACTTACCCGTGTTTCGCTCCAAAGCCAGAGGTTGCGGGTACGAATCCTGCCTCGCCCGCTTTATTTATTCTTATGATTTAGGAAAGTTATAGATTATTAGGGGAGGTTTTATTAACGGAAAAATAATTAAGGCGTCCGTATACGTGTCTAAGAGACGTGCTCCAACGAATACTATATAGACATCCAATTAATTTTTATTTCAATTCATTCAGTTTTTTTTGGAACGCTCTTAATTTATCGATAATATGATCGAACGTGGGATATGCACCGAAAATCATTTCCTCCATCGCTTCGTAATCTTCCATCAATGACTTAAGCCTTGATTCGTCGGGTATTAGCTTTATTGTTCTAGGGGTTGCCAGATCATATTTTGCCCAATTACTGTAATAAAAACGTTTTTTAAAATTCACAACATCATCCAACAACTTCAAATTCTTTAATCCCTTCATCTCAATATCTGTATCCAACATTTTATAAACATCATAATAATGCCTCGAATAACGAGCTGGATGTGACTTTCCAGCTGGCCTGTGTGCCTCAACATGCAGTATTGTTACTTTCTCCCAAAATGTTCTTTCAGGAACGATAGAAACGACGTTAGCAAACGAATTTTCAAATTTTTCTGGAAATACCTCTGCTGCATAAGGCCGTATCGAGTATTTAGAGCACGGAACCATTGAACTGATGGGCCCAATTTCTAATCGTATTTCTGGCCGCAAGTATGTACCAGAAAAAAGTTTGGGATATTGGATAATAACTGTTTGCCCATCGTATGAATCCACTCTTGCGTCGCACGGCGGTTGCATTAAACCATTCAAAATGGGCAACAAGTCTCTGCCGATATAGTCCTCCGCTAATTTGTTTAATTTCTTGTTGAAAATATCTTGTTGTGTGTTGCTTCGGCCTTCGTATGGATCCTCATCGGTCAACACCGACCAATCTAATACCAAATCTATATCTTCTGAAAAACGATCAATTACTTGGAAGCACTTTGAGAGAGTTGTTCCACCTTTAAACCTAAACAACTCTTTTAGGTCGTCATCCTCGAAGAGCTTCATTAATGCCCAGCAGATCCAAAAGTCTTTTTCTATCGCTGCTCCTTGCATCCCTTTACGTGCAGCTGTTTCAAGAAAAAGTTCTTCACGCTCGTTTTTGTTAAAAGTAGCTACTTTCTTCATTCCTTATTTTTAAATATAGCTTTAATAATTTCATAGACCCAGCTTGTTGTGTATTTTGTATCTTTCAAAATACGCCCGTGTTTTTCGGAACGAAAATAATTGAATATGGTTTGCCTTTGTTGTTTGGTCAGTGTTTTATTACCTAATGCTTTAATCGCTTGAACCACTAATTCACTCTCTGGGTATTTCAGACCTATATCTTTTAAGGTTGTTTTCTTAAATTCCAGTTCAATATTGCCAATCTGATACACCTTACTCTTACCATCAGTGTAGTAAAGATATTTAGTAGGAACCTGTGTTGATAGACCTAACACGTTCAACGCCGCATTACCTGAAATCTGAATTTTCCATCCAAATTTCCGGGCGAAAACCTGTGCCACTTGATCAACGTCTGGGCTTAAATCTTGCTCTAATAATTTGCTGTATTTTGGGTAATCGTATATACCACGTATAACCCTGCGAATGTGACCTTTATCTAATAAGCGACTCAAAACCTTATCAATGGTATTTGCATTCCCCAAATCGGCAAAATCATTTTTGAAAAACGCCCAACCCCTACCATTGCCATAAATCCTGCTTATTACTTTATTTTCAATGGATTGCATAATTTTAAGCTTATTATTCTGTCAGAAAAAAGATACCATTTTTCTGACAGGAAACAAGTATTTCCTGATCATGCACTGAGTGTTTTAACTGATGGGATTGAGGTTGTGAGTTGAATTAGAGACAGAGTTGTGTATATATACCTAACTCTGTCTCTAATCTCGCGGAGTGATGAATTATGTTACAATAGTGTGTTGTATGATGGTTTGTATATATACCTTACCATCATACAACACACTATTGTAAAGAAAATGAAGCGAACTCAAAAAGATTGGGCTTCCGAGTTTCGAATTTACCTACGGGAAATTCCGCCAAAGGTATTTAGCTGCGTAGAGCTCGAACCCCTTTTTGATAATCTTAGGAGACGAAAGATCCTTCCCTCTCGACTTAGCTATAATAAATTTCTAGCTGAAGTAATAAGTAGAAATATGATTAATAAAACCAACATAAGATATGTGGGCAAAGCAAATTCGAGAAGAAAAGAGTTTATCCGCTACACCTATAAGTCACCCTCATCATTCTCTATTGCATTATCACTACGTTCGAGGAGTTATCTATCTCATATCAGTGCATTGTTTTTGCATGGTCTGACTGAGCAGCCCCCCGAGACAATAATTGTAAACAAGGAACAGTCTGCAAAGAACAGTTCAAACGAATTAACCCAAGCGGGTATAGACCGAGCATTCAAAAAAGCCGCTCGTCAATCTAATTATATCTGGGCGTGGAAAGATTCGCGTTTTATACTTTTGAATGGAAAACAAACTGGGGATTTTGGAGTCATCAATATAAAAATTGACACTGGAGAGCATCTTCGAGCTACAAACCTCGAGAGAACATTGGTAGACATTGTCGTAAGACCTAGCTACTCCGGAGGGGTAATTGAGATAGTAGAAGCTTATCGACGTGCTCGAAAAGTCCTTTCCACAAAGAAAATTGTTCAAATTTTAAAGCGACTAGACTATGCATACCCATATCATCAGTCTATAGGATTCGTGATGGAACGTGCAGGTTTCGAGAAACAACAGTTAGATCTACTTAGGAATGAAGGTATCAACTTTGACTTTTATCTTGACTATCAGATCAGAAATAAGGCCTACGACGATACTTGGAGATTATATTTCCCAAAGGGGCTTTGATTTATTAAGCTCGAAACGCAGCAAAGAACTTTTAATTAATTTCGATCATTGTGAGTTTTTTATTTATTTCGAAATAAGTTGGTATCTAGTTTTTGTATTGCATTTTTCTTAGCTTCTTGCTTTGTGAGGCTCAGATATTTATCTTGAAAACTATAATAACTCAAGAAAGTTTGTAGCCAAATCTGTAGCCCATTGAAATTGATGAGGAGGCGATAGGACGTAACCCCCTGATTTTATTGGTGGAGATGAGGGGATTCGAACCCCCGACCTCCGCCTTGCGAAGGCGGCGCTCTCCCAAACTGAGCTACATCCCCACTTTTTATACCAAAATCATTCGGTTTTTGTATAAATTAGATATAACTAACTTGAAATTTTATCCAAAATTGCTAAAAAATACTAACCGAAAGTAAATTAATTAAAGAAATTAAAAAACTACTTGACAACTTAAGTAAATTGCTTTATATTAATATTCAGACTTAATTTGAAAACTTAAATCATCCTCCATCCTCCTTTAAGATAGTGGGAATGTTTCTAAACCCTTTAGGTCATTCCCACTTTTCTTTTTAATACCACTGATTATCTTTGATAAAGTATTTATATCGTAATTATCGACGAGAAAACATCTGAGATTGATTCATATCACCATGTTCCCAGTGAAATGATTTCGCCCTTCTTTGTAAAAGCTCACTTTGATGCTGCTACTGCTCGATCTGATGCCCATCTCTCTAATCTGGAAATCTCTTCACGCATGGTTGTAGAGAGTGGAACTATAGAAGATGCTGCGATTATGAGTTCTCTCTCATCCAATTCCTTTTGTTTTGAATAGGCTTCAAAAAGGGCAGAGACCACAACCTGTTCAATCTCTGAACCGGAAAGTCCTTCAGTGTTCTTGGCAAGGGAATCTATATCGAAAGAGTCGGGATCCTTATGGCGGTTGACAAGATGAATTCGGAATATCTCTTTTCGTGCTTTTTTTGATGGTAGGGATACGAAGAAGATCTCATCAAACCTGCCCTTTCTCAAGATCTCTGGCGGTAGCAAGTCGATTTGATTTGCAGTGGCAGCTATAAATACGGGGTATTTCTTTTCCTGCATCCAGGTAAGGAAAGAGCCGAATATCCTCGATGCGGGACTATCGCTTGTCTTTTCTCCGCTTCTTGTGATCCCGGCCTCAATCTCGTCTATCCATAGCACACAGGGAGAAATTGTCTCAACGGTCTTTATTGTGTTTCGAAAGGCTTCTTCGGGTGTTCCAAATATGCCGCTATAAAGTTGATTTAGATCGAGCCTCAATAGCGGTAAATTCCAAACAGAAGCGACAGCCTTAGCACATAAGCTCTTACCACAACCGCTAATTCCCATTATCAGTAATCCCTTTGGCATGTCAAGGCCGTATTGCCTGGCATCGGGGGCAAATGCTAATGCCCTGGTTTTTAGCCATTCCTTAAGATTTTCAAGTCCGCCAATGTCATCCAAGCCTACTCTACCTCTGATGTATTCCAGTGTTCCGATTCTATTTATTAAGAGAGCCTTCTCATCCATGAGGGATGTAACAATCTCTTCTTCACTTCTTTCTTCTCCATCCAGCAGAATCCTCTTTAGAGCAAATTTCATTTCGGAAGATGCAAGACCCTGCAAAGCGTGAACGCATTTTTCCCTGAACTCGGGGGTATAGTGATTTTGATGGCTTTTATCTTTAAGTGGACTTGTCACTTCGTCAAATATTATCCTGGCATCATCTGAATCTGGAAGTCCAATTTCGAATATGGTCATTTCCCTTTCTAGTTCAGCGGGAAGGACTACAGAGGGTGAGACGATGAATAGGGTTTTAGAGCTACTTTTCAAGGTTTGGTGCAGGTCTTTCAATTCTCTTATTATCTTTGGGTCCTTAAGAAAAAAGTGAAGGTCTTTAAAAAGAAAGAATCCCTTTTCATTGGTCTCTTGAACTTTTTTCAAAGCACTCAAGGCGTCGTTGATTCCTTCTGATTCTCCATTCTCGCCACTAAACCCGTTGGTACAGGACCAGGAGTATACATTGTAATCATCACGGAACGACTCCTTCGAAAGCAGTCTCAGCGACTCCTCGACACGTTCTTCTTCCCAACTAACAAGGTAGATAAGTGGATATTCAGCCCTTATAAAACTTGCTATTTTTTCAGATGGAAATGCCATAGCTTTGTTTAATCCGAATTCAATTTACCTGTTTTACTTGTTTCAATAGCTCAACTGTCAATCGAAAAAATCCTATATATAAGAAAGTTATGCTATGCCTCTTGTCCAAACAAGTTATGGTACAATTTCAAGAGGCTAAAGTCCAGTTGTTGTTGCTTTTTTAGGGTGATCCTTTCTCCATCTGAGCTTATTGAGAGCATTTATATAAGCCTTTGCGCTAGCAACCACAATGTCAGTACTCGAACCTTGACCCTGAGAGAAAATTCCATCCTCCTCGATTCTTACGGTAACTTCGCCTTGCGCGTCTGTACCGCCAGTAATTGAAGCTACCATGTAGTGTTCAAGATTGGGATTCATACCAGTTGCCTTGGAAATGGCCTTATAAGCCGCATCTACTGGACCTCCACCACTCTCGGATACTGTTACCTCCTCTCCTTCTACATCGAGCTTAACGGTTGCGACTGGATTCATATCGGTCCCACCTGAAAAATTAGCAGTGATGAGCTTATAGTAATCCGAAGAACGGACAAATTCCTCACTGATAAGTGCCTCAATATCCTCGTCAAAAACAAACTTCTTCTTGTCTGCGAGGTCTTTAAACTTTTTAAATGCAGTGAGAAAATCCTTTTCGCTTAGAAAATAGCCATACTCTTCGAGCCTTTTTCTGAATGCATGTCTGCCCGAGTGCTTTCCAAGGATTATTTTATTTGAGGGAATACCAATTTCCTCGGCCTTCATGATTTCATAAGTAATTCTTTCCTTTAGGACCCCGTCTTGATGTATCCCTGCTTCATGTGCAAAAGCATTGGCTCCCACTATCGCTTTATTTGGCGGAACACTTACCCCTGTGACCTGTGATACTATTCTGCTTGTTGGGTAGATCTGTTCCGTGACAATTCTGGTCTTATAGGGATGCCTGTCACTTCGTACCTTAAGCGCCATAACGATTTCTTCAAGCGATGCATTTCCTGCCCGTTCGCCAAGCCCATTAATCGTGCATTCGACCTGCCTCGCACCTTCCTTAATTGCCGCAATTGAGTTTGCGACAGCCAGTCCCAGATCGTCGTGGCAATGGACGCTCAATGTTACCTTGTCGAGGCCAGGAACCTTCTCTTTCAATGTTCTTATTATATGTGAGAACTCCTCTGGAACTGTATATCCGACCGTATCTGGGATATTAATAGTCGTAGCACCGGCTCTTATGGCTATATCCACGGACCGGCAAAGGTAATCGAGCTCCGTTCTAGTGGCATCTTCGGTTGAGAATTCAACGTTGTCCGTATATCGCTTAGCGTGCTTAACGGCGGCACTGATTATTTCCAGAACCTCTTCCTTGTCTTTTCTGAGTTTGTGCTTGAGATGAATATCGGAGGTCGCGATAAAGGTATGAATCCGCGGATATTCGGCTCCTTTTATTGCTTCCCAACCTCTATCAATATCATTAAAATTGGCCCTACAGAGGCCCGCAATTTCACAGCCCCTGATTTTATCGGCAATAAGCTTTACTGATTGAAAATCACCCTCCGACGAGATGGGGAATCCCGCTTCGATAATGTCTACCCCAAGTTTTTCTAATTGGTAAGCAACCCTGAGTTTTTCCTCTACGGTCATTCCACATCCAGGGGCTTGCTCTCCGTCTCTAAGTGTAGTATCAAATATTTTAACTATATCACTACTCATTTAATTCACCCCAGTTCAATAAAACAACCCAAATTATTGTAAGACCTGAAGCATATTTTGTCAATTGCTTCGAGAAGTTGTTTGTGATTGGATTCACAGTTATAGAACGGTGGTTTGGATGTAAGTAACGGAAAAATAGGATTTTTGAAAAAGTGTCGGTTATTAGTTTATACTTCTTTTGGAAGAATAGCTATACTATTTGGTTGAATCATGTTATCAAAAAATAAATCGCTTATATGAAAGAAATCTATCCAGGCATTTATACATGGTCTTGGTTATCTCCAAAGCATGGATATAACTTCAATGGTTATGCGTTAAAGGGAGAGAATGGTTTGGTAGTCATTGATCCTGCGTTTTTGAGCGAGGAGGAACTCGACGATATTCTCGAGCTTGGAACACCGAAATACATTATCTTAACAAACAAGGATCATGAGAGGATGGCCTATGAATTCAGAGATAGAAATGCGGCAAAGATTTGTATCAACGAAATGGATTCTACATTTCTTAAATCCTCTCCTGATCAGACATTTCGCGATAGAGATACTTTGCCTGGGGATCTTATGGTAATAAACATTCCTAATAATAAATCCCCGGGAGAATCAGCACTTCTTCTTTCTAGAGGGAAAGGGGTTCTTTTTATTGGGGATGCGATCATTGGCTGGCCAAAAGGGGAATTTTCGATGCTTCCAAAGGAAAAGTATAAAGATTCACAGATGGCAAAGGAGTCGATACGCATATTGCTTGATTATGACTATGATACCGTTCTTGTGGGAGACGGGGAATCTGTCTTAGAAGATGGCAAGGGTGCTATCATGAGGTTTCTGAGTCGTGAGGGGAATATACATCTGACATTACCTGTTCAATAGAATATGAATTCGCTTATGACCTTATCTTTATTATTCTTTTTAAACACACGTCATTTGAGTGTCTGGCTAATTGTAGATACCTAATATTGAATTATTAATTTAGGTGGATCCGAAAATGGGAAGGCCCGGTTATGTAAAGGTAGCAACGGTTGACGAACTCCCCTCTGGATGCGGGAAACTCGTCATGGGCCCATTGGAAAAGCCGATTGCACTGTTCAATGTTAACGGAGATTTTTTTGCCATTAACTATATATGTCCCCACATGGGGGGACCTCTCGGAGAAGGAAAATTGAACGGTTATGTTGTATCATGCCCCTGGCACGGTTGGACATTCGATGTCAGGACTGGCTTACCCGACCACCCAGGAGGCCATTCTGTTTCGGCCTACAATGTTAAGATTGAAGGTAATGATGTCTTTATCGGGTGGTTAAAGAAGGTATAAGATTGAGGAAATAAATTACAAAAAGCTCTAGAGCCCTGTCGGCAAATCTATAAACATGCAGTGGATTCTAAATTTCCGCTTAACAACTTCTGCCAGGGCCTTTAATCCTAAGGTCTCTGTGGCGTGGTGGCCTGCAAAGATTACGTTCATTTTAGAATCCTGTGCCGTATAATAGACTTCGATTGCATCGCCAGTAATATATAGATCGACACCTGAATTCAATGCTTCGTAAAAACCTCCATATCCTCCACCGCCACTACAAACGGCAATAGTTTTGACTTTCTCCTTTCCAAACGGAAGCACAATACAATTTGTATTCAATTCGGTGTTTAGTTTCCGCCCGATTTGTTTCAATGAGACTGCTCTTTTAGTCATACCAATCCAACCGATATTTTTACCCCCATGTAACAAGAATTCACTGTTGATCGTTACTCCAAGCAATTTCAACAGCCGAGCATTGTTTCCGACTATCCTATGTCTGTCCAAAGGTAGGTGGCAGGCATATAGCGACATCTGGTGTTTATACAGAATATCTATCCTTTCTCTTGCCCAACCGGTTATTGAAGGGTTTTGTGTGTGCCAAAAATGTCCATGATGTACAACAATTAAATCGGCTTGTTTCTCTATGGCTATTTTAAATGTTTCTATGCTTGCATCAACCGCAAAGGCAATTTTCTTTACTTCTGATTTGCCCTCGAGTTGAAGCCCATTCCAGCATGTGTCTTTTATGTCATCTATTTTCAGATAGTTATTTAAGAACTCGACGATATTTGCTAACTTTGTCATTATTTAAAAATACTGATACTAACGAAATTTTTGCGAAAAATTGAAAAAATATTTATTAGTAAAAATGGCTGGGGGACTAGGATTCGAACCTAGACTTATGGGTCCAGAGCCCATCGTCCTGCCGTTAGACGATCCCCCAGTTGAAGGTCCTTAGTATTTATAAAATCATCATTTCAGTCAAGATCTAGTCTAGTGATCTATTCTATTGCATATTTGTATATAATACATAAAATAATTTTGTCTAGGCGTAAAATTCCCAAATAGGAGGATTTAATATCATATGCCTGCAAAAATTATCACTGTTAGGGCTAAAACTAAAGAGGAGCTCAAAAAGCAAGTCTCGAAGGAAATAAAGGAGGCGGCTAAGAAAGGACTTACCTATATTTCACAGGGCTATAGTGACAACAGGGTAAAAAAGATCAAGGGGGCTTATCAGATTGATCTTACGGTTCATTCATAGCATCTGATTCGTCAGATTAAATTATGGGCAGCGAAATACTTGAAACATTCAAAAACCAATATTCGGGAAGGGAGTATGAGATTGATATAACATGTCCCGAATTCACTTCGATATGCCCAAGGACGGGACAGCCTGACTTTGCTGTTATAAGAATCAAGTATGTACCTGACAAACTTTGTGTAGAGCTTAAGTCTCTTAAGCTCTATATACACTCTTACAGAAACGTGGGAGAGTTTCACGAGCATGTGACAAATAAGATACTCGATGATCTCGTGGGTGCCTGCAAACCTTTGAGAGCCGAAGTAATTGGTGACTTTAATGTGAGGGGTGGAATAAAAACGGTAGTAAGAGCAACGTACTCTAAGAGAAACAAAGGCAAAAAAAAGATCTAAATTAATGTCAATCGCATTCAATTCAATGGTTAGGAAATTTTTTTACCACGAGTCAAATTATCGATAACTAATGCTAGAAATCGAGTTATAGTCTATCTGGACTGGCCATTTTACGGCAACTGTTTTAATTTGTGTAGTGGAATTGAGTAATATAGTCTCTTGATCGTTATGTTATTAAAGGTACAGGTAATTACGACCGCTATAATTATAATCACCATTATAGGCGTAGCTGTAGCTGCTCCTTATATAACACCTTACGCGTATTATGATGCAGATTTTAATAACCTTTTAAAATCTCCCAGTGAAAAGCATCTCATGGGAACCGATGAAGAGGGGAGGGATCTTTTGAGCAGGGTCATTTACGGGGCGAGGGTTTCTATCTTTGTTGCTCTTGGGACTGCATTCGTTGCGTTTTTTATCGGTACGATCTATGGGGCTATTTCCGGTTACGTGGGGGGAAAGCTTGACGAGGTAATGATGAGGATAGTAGATGTATTCTATTCGCTTCCGGATCTCCTGCTTATTGTACTTATTACTTTGGTGATAGGAAGGGGGGTATTGGGTATTGTAATAGCTCTTGGACTTACCGCTTGGATGAGAGTTGCAAGAATTGTTAGGGGCACGGTCATGCAACTTAAGACAGTGGATTTTATAGAGTCGGCTCGAAGTCTCGGTGCATCTCCCTCGAGAATACTAACGGTTCATATCTTCCCGAATATATTGAGTCCACTAATTATTACGGTTACTTTTTCTGTTCCGTATGCCATATTGGCTGAATCTACATTAAGCTTCCTTGGGCTAGGGATTTCTCCACCGGAGTCGAGCTGGGGCACGCTCGCCAGCACTGGTTGGCAGGGAATCAGGACGTTTCCTCATCTCATTGTCTTCCCTAGTGTTGCTATTTTCATAACAGCATTTTCATTTAATCTTTTCGGTGAAGGGATAAGAGATATGCTAGATCCTAAAATTGGCAGGACATAAACTATGGAGAAATTGTTCTTAAAGATCGAAGAACTTATTAATTTTGAAATACATATCGCCTCGAAAACTCTCTTCTCCATTGTTTTGATTTTAATAACCTTAGTATTTTTTACCCAAACATCTCAAGCAGAAATAAATTGCACTTATTTGGCTAATCAACAGATGAGTAATAGTCCCAAGGAGAGATACAAAAGAGGATACTGCTTGATAAATTTAGGAAGATTTCAAGAGGGAATATCAGTGCTTGATGGTCTCGAAAATGAATTGTCACTCATATCCGATTACATTCTATATTATCAAGCCATTGGACAAAAGGGTTTAAGGAATTCGCAGGGCGCCGAGAAACTTCTTAATCAAATCATAAGTTCCTTTCCCTCGACGGGGGTCAGGGAAAGGGCTTTGACAGGTCTTGGAGATATCTACCTTGAGACCGGTAATTATGATAAAGCTGCGAATGTATTTAGTACCTTATACGATGAGGAGACGGATCGAGAGGATAAGGCCTTATTTTTAAGTAAATTGGGGAGCTCTTTGCAGAGTCAGGGTAAGTATATGGAAGCTACCAGTGTATATAAATCGCTGTGGGTAGAGTATCCGGATAGTATTTTTGAGGATGTCGCATACAACAATGCAATTTACATAGGTAGTACCCGGGGGATTCCATTTACAGTTAGTGAATCAGATTATCTAAAAAGGGCTGAGATATTGTTTGATAGCTCAATGTGGAGCTCTTCGCTTGAGGATTTTAATAAGGTTACAAAAACAAGCGATGTTAAGACTAAAATGGGAATTGCTATGTTTCATATTGGTAGGCTAAATGAAGCTTTGAATCTATTGGGGCAGATCGATTCGCCGGAATCCCTGTATTGGAGAGCAAAAATTAGGGCTAAGCAAGGTCGTGATGGAGAGGCATCTGAACTCTATAGGACAATTCATCTAACTTATCCGAGTAGTCCATTAGCTCCGGAGGGTCTATATAATGCTGCTAGGCTCTATCAGATAAACGACAACATAGATAAAGCTATAAATATATTTGATGAGCTTATAAGAAAATATCCTAATAGTGAGTTTGCCGAGGATGGTGCCTGGAATCTTGGATGGATATATTACAGCCAGGGAAAGTTAAATCAAGCGCTGTCTACCTTTTCCGCCTTCACAAATTCTTCGGTATCTTTCAATTCTACAAATAATAAATATTGGAAGGCTAAAGTTCTAGAAAAACAAGGGAAAAAAGCAGAAGCCTTTGCCATTTATGATGAGCTAGCAACGTCTCAAGCCCCTTCTTATCATTCTTACCTTGCACAAATTAAGACGGGACAAAAACCCAGCTTACGAAGTTTCGCCCCAGAGGCTTATGCTCAATCGGACAATAGTGATTCGAAGAGACTTAAGGTCGATTTATTAGCTGAGCTGGAAATGTTTGACGACGCTTCGTTAGAAATAGACGGAATACTCAAGCAATCGAATACCGATAAAGACCTTATCCAGGTGAGTCTTCTTTATGCCAGAGTTAACGATTTTTATAACTCTGTTAAAGTAGCTGAGGGCTTAAATTCACCCTTTGCGATTAGCCTTTCCTATCCGCGGGCGTATAGCGAGATTGTAAAGGCCTATGCAAAAAAATATAATGTGGATGAATACATAGTCTATTCAATAATGAGGGAGGAGAGCAGATTTCAAAAGGATGTTCGATCTCCTGCCAACGCGATCGGATTGATGCAGCTGCTTCCAGCAACGGCGAGCTTAACTGCGAGGGAAGTTGGTTTGAATGGTTTTAATACAGAGATGCTGAATATCCCCAGGGTAAATATTGAATTGGGTATTTATTATTTTAAGAAGGTGTTGAGCATGTTTAATGGCGATATTCATCTGGCCCTTGCTAGTTATAATGCAGGGCCTAATAGGGCTGAAGATTGGCTAATCACGTTTCCAAATCTTCCAAAAGATGAGTTTGTCGAGGAAATTCCCTTCAGGGAGACTAGAAACTATATAAGAAGGATTTTAAGGAGCTATGGGGCATATAAGGCAATTTATGATTAAAAACTCTTGCCAACTCATTAGCCACAGAGATGAAAGATAAATTCCAAATCTTAATTCACGAATTACAAACAATTTTCAATTTCAAGATCATAAACGATAGATATTTGGTGCTTGAAATTTGCTTTATTGTTTGTGCCTTCGTGCCTTTGTGGCAAGGTATTTTTTACAACCTTACAATCTTTTTTTCTCTTTACACAAGAGTGCAAAGTTACTTAGAATCCTGAGTCCCAGATTACTACTCTTTTCGGGGTGGAATTGGCAAGCAAAGATGTTTCCCTTACTCACGGCGCATGTGAAATCTATACCGTAGGTGGTCCTCCCTACGATAATTTCCTGATCTTCAGGCTCTGGATAGTATGAGTGTACAAAATAGAACCAGCTCCTATTTGGTATTCCTTTAAGTAAAGGTGTTTCTTTAGCAAGTTCGACTTGATTCCAACCCATGTGAGGTATTTTTAGCCTTTTGTCGTTGAATTTTGGGAATTTAACAATCTTGCCATTGAAGATTCCCAGTCCTGTGATTCCTGGTGACTCCTCACTTTCCTCAAACAGGACTTGCAGTCCGAGACAAATTCCCAGGAAAGGCTTTTCTTCTATTATGGATTTTTTAATTGGCTCTATTAGACTAAATTCACCAAGATTTCTAACGCAATCACCGAATGCGCCAACCCCAGGAAGCACAATACCACTTGAATTTAGAATCTCTTCGGGGTTTCTAGTTACAGACGTTGAATATCCAAGGCTTTCGAAACCCTTGCTGACACTTCTGAGATTTCCCATTCCATAATCGATTATCGCAATCATTTAACTTTTCGTCGGCTTTTTAGCCGCAAAGACACCAATTTAACAAATTACAAATCTCAAATGACAAATTCCAAACGAGTTTCAATTTCCAAACTTTGAAAATTGATTTTTGGTGCTTGTAATTTGTCTGCAATTTGGAACTTGGTCATCGAATTTCGCTTTATACTACGTGTCTTCGTACCTTCGTGGCTCATATCCAACACTCAAAGTTTTCCCTTGGTTGAAGGAATTCCTTTTGAGCGTGCATCGATCATAGATGCTCGATCGAGTGCCCGGCCTACAGCCTTAAAGGCTGCTTCGATTATATGATGGATGTTATCCCCGTGTTTTAATTCAATGTGCAGATTGCACATGAGACTATTCGATAATGATTTAAAAAACTCTTTTTCTAGTTCAACGTCAAAATCACCAACTTTACCCTTTTGTCTCAGGACCTTATGGACGAAAAAAGGTCTACCGCTAAGGTCAACTGAGGCAAAAATAAGGGTTTCATCGAAGGGAACGAAAGCTTCTCCGAATCTGGCTATTCCTCTTTTGTCTCCAAGTGCTTTCAAGAGTGCTTCGCCCAAAGCAAGTCCGACATCCTCAACCGTATGGTGGTAATCTATATCTATGTCTCCCTTAGCTTTAATTTTTAGATCGAAATAACCGTGCTTTGCAAACTGTGATAGCATATGATTGAAAAACGGTATGCCAGTTTCAATGTCATACTTGCCTTTTCCATCGAGGTTGATGTCTACTGATACAGTAACTTCAGATGTTTTTCTTTCTACTTTTGCTTTTCTTGACATAACGGATGCTTAGAATCATATCAGGAAATCAGGCTGTATCCAATCATTACCCTTTATTCTTAGTTATTAATTTCACTTCCTCAATTAGGCGAGAAGAGGCTTTCGTGACAATGAAAGTGTAGTTTCTGTGCGAAACCTTGTCGCCAACTTTAGGGATAGAGCCAACGTCTGTAAGAAGAAAACCACTCAGTGTATCGTATTCTCCCTCTGGAATTCCAAGCCCCAAATCCTCATTTACCTTCTCTATCTCAATCCTTGGGTTTATTAGGTATTCACTTTCCGAGATTTTCCTCCAGAGCCTAATACCTTTGTCGTATTCATCCTCAATCTCACCAACAACTTCTTCAAGAATATCTTCGAGAGTTATTACTCCGTCAGCTCCACCATATTCGTCAACAACCACAGCAATTCCAGAATGTCCCCTTTTCATTTCATCTAGAAGCGCGTCTACTGATTTTGCTTCTGGAATATAAAAGGGCGTGCGCGAGTAATTCTTTATATGATCATCTGGTTTTGCACCGAGTAGATCGAATGCATGGAGCATGCCTGTGATATTATCTATTCTTTCATGGTAGGTCGGAATTCTCGAGTGCCCTGTCTCTTTCATCATATTAACAGCCTCTTTTACCGGTGCATCTTCATCTAGGGCACAGACCTGAATTAATGGAATCATAATCTCATCCACCCTCGTCTCGGAAAATCTGAATATTCTTTTTATGATCTTTTCCCTGTACCCACCCTGGCGAGTTATTTGATCTACCTCAATTGCGTGAAGGAGCTCCTCTCTTGTTATGAATGGGTTTTCTGTACTTCCGATAAGATTTAATAGGCCTCTCACAAAAATGTTAATCATATATAAAATTGGTGAAAATATCCTCGATGCAAGCCAGAGAGGATAGGTTGACCAGAGGACCATAGTGCTACCTCTTTTCTGAAAAACAGCTTTAGGCACAACTTGGCCAAAGATAACGATCAGAGGAGATAGAATTAGTATCACATAGTATTCCTTATTTGGGTACTTATCTTGGATGTAAAAGGTCAGGACTACTGTGCTTGTGACAAGGGCAAGGTTTATCCCAACCAGGGCTGTGCTTATAAAACGCTCGATCTCTTGGAAGGATTTAAGTACGAGTTTTGCCCTCTTTGAGCCCTCCTCAGCAAGGGCTTTCATCTTTATTTTATCGCATGAAACAAGTGCAATCTCAGAACCTGCAAAGAAAGCCTGAAGAATGAGGGAGGTTGCTATTATTATAACGACTACTTCAAGCGACATTGATTTCCTCCTTTTTCAGTCTTTGGACTTTTAATTCAGAGATTCTTTTTCCAGACACCTTATTTATAGTGAAGGATATACTTCCATAATTAACATGCTCTCCCTCATGGGGAAACCTTCCAAAAAGATCAAACACAAAGCCTCCTACTGTTTCGTGGTCTTCTTCAGCAGGAAGGATTGATTTTTCAAGTTCAGCGCCCAGAGTATGAAGTCCTCCAAACCGCAGCACTGTAAAAAGAACTGTATCGTTAAATTCATCTTTCCTCATACTTCCAGGAATAAGAATCGCTTCACCTTCCTTTATAGTTATTGGTTGTCTGATAGCTCTTCTCTCATCCTCGATCTCACCAAACAGCTCTTCAAGGATATCCTCCATGGTGACAATGCCGTCCACTCTTCCATATTCATCTACAACTACTGCTATGTGCATTCTCTTTTGCTGAAACTCTCGCAGTAAATCAAATGCCCTTTTTGTCCTGGGAATGAAATAAGGAACTTTTATAAAGCTCTCAATTGTGATTCCATCCGAAGGATATGTTTGTAGAAGATCTTTGGCATACAGTATTCCAACTATATTATCTCTGTCACCTTTATAGACAGGAATCCTTGAGAACCCTCTTTTTTTGACCTCATGTATCGCATCGGCAGGAGTCATGGTTACGGGGATAAAAAAACTGTCAATACTTGGGGTCATGATCTTGTAAGCTGGGATCTCTTCCAGTTTAAATAGACTTGCTACTAGTTTTTTTTCTATATCTGTTACAACCCCTTCTTCGCTTCCAAGCCCTACCAATGCTTTTACCTCATCCGAGCTAAACCCGGTTTCGTGTTTGTATTCTATCTTCCCTGCAAGAAGCCACGTAAATCCTATTGAGAGAAACATTATAATCCATCTAATTGGAGTTATAAGCGTATGAAAAAGGTTTAGTGGATAAGAAACAATTCCTGAAAGTAGTCTGGGATACTTTACACCAATGGTCTTGGGACCTATCTCTCCAAGAAGAAGAAGACTTGGAGCCGAAATCCCAATACATATTAATGTAATTAACTCCTCGGATAGACCAGATTCGGAGCTACTATGTATCGTTTTTCTTATGGTTGAAGCTACTATACTCGCATAGGCAATGTTTATTACCTCATCTGCAAGAAGAATCGTAATTATCAGATTGTAGGGGTCCCTAAGCAACCTTTCTATAAGGACTGCGCTCTTTCGACCCTCCTTTTTAAGCTTCTCACGTTGATGTCTTCCGAGTGAAAAAAGCGAGCCCTCAGACATAGAAAAAAAGCCTGATAGCATAAGAAAGATAACCATTAGAAAAAGGCTATAGCTTAAGGGTAAATCACTCATTTTAATTACTTAAAGTTTATTTGCCACAGAGTAGACTGAGAACAAAATGAGAAGAAATTTATTATTATCTATATCGTCCTCTGTGTTCTCTGTGGCTAATAATTATAAAAAGTGAATAAAACCTTTTCTCCTAACTTTTAACTCTGTTTCATACCTATCTAAAACTCTAACTGGGGGCTTATCTGTCACTTTTCCGATTTCTGTGATTTTTATATTAAGTCTCTTAGAGACCTTTTTTATTTCTTCTCTCTTATTTTCTGCGGAAGAAAAAAGGAGCTCATAGTCTTCTCCTCCGGAGAGTGCAATAGAATAAATGTCCCTTGAAAAATCGGAGATTCGCTCCTTATAGTTGGATGACAGTGGTATGCGATCAACGTATATCGTGGCACCTAAACCTTGTCTGATAGATATTCGTTCGAGGTCAAGCATAAGACCGTCGCTTATGTCGATCATAGAACTGACGAGTCTTTTTTTTGCGAGTTCTCGGCCGAGGTTAAGCCTTGGTTGAGGTCTTTTATGTCTCATTATTAAATACTCATCGGACTCTGCAATTTTGCTACTCGCTAGTAACTTATGACCCAAAGCGGAATCTCCCAGCGTACCGCTGACGTATAGGAAGTCTCCCGGCTTCGCTCCGTTTCTTTTCACTATTAATTGTGGCTCTACTTCACCGAGCACAGTTATATCTATGAAAATTTTATTTGACGAACTTAGGTTACCTCCTACCAACTCTAACCCAAATTCCTTGGCTCCGGACTCAAATCCATCCATTAACTCTTCGAGAAAGGCTTCGTCTTCTTGACTTGACAATCCCATAGATGCTAGGAAATATTTCGCTATTCCCCCCATCGCACCAATATCACTCACCGAAACGGCAACAGATCTCCTGGCAAGATCAGTAGCCGAGATAAGCTTTTTTATGAAATGCACATCCTCGACTTGTGAGTCAGTAGTTGCAAGAAGTAGTCTTTCAGGGTGAACTTTTACCGCCGCTGTATCGTCACCAATCCCAAGAAAAACACTATTAGATACCTTTTGAAATCGCGCTCTGATCCTTTCAAGAGCGCTCAGCTCATCGATCATTTTAGGTGAAAGCCGTGAATTGCGACTCCTTTTGGTATCCGTAAGTTGATTAATTTAAGTGAATTGAGCTTGGAGGAGTACTTTTGATAACCAAACTTGTAAATTTTTAAATCTGATCCGGTCTTATGCATAAGAGGGTTCTTGGTTTACATAAAGAGGCCATACCCCTACATACCATTCTATGACAAATAGTTTTTCATGTCAAACATTTTTGGGGACTCATTCTTAATTAGTCATGGTTCTCGTGGAGGTGCGGAATCTAGCTGCCATAGTTTGTATTTTGGTTAAGTGGCGACCGGAAAGTCCCTGCTGCATTACAAACGACCTGATAAGAATCAAGAATTAGCTTGGTATGGATTTTGACACAACTTTTGTTAATCCCTACAATGTAAAGACATGAATAAAAATGTTCTATATCTTATCGATGGCAGCTCCTACATATTTAGAGCATATCATGCCATCAGAAAACTGAGTAATTCAAAGGGATTTCCTACAAACGCTATATACGGGTTTACAAACATGATTTTCAGGTTTCTAAAGGATTATGAGCCCGAGTATCTCGGAATTGTTTTTGATTCAAAGGGGAAGACGTTCAGGGACGAAATCTACCCGCTTTACAAAGCCAACAGGGAAGAGCCACCTGATGATCTCAAGCAACAGTTTCCAAAGATTTTTGAGGTGGTCGATGCGTTGGCCATACCGAAGTTTCAACTAGAGGGTTATGAAGCGGACGATCTTATAGGAACAATAACAAGGGATTCGGTGAATAAGGGCGTAAGGGTTGTACTCGTTACCGGAGATAAGGACTTCAGCCAGCTTGTTTCAGAGACTGTTACACTCATCGATACTATGAGAAATAAAGAAACTGGTTATAAAGATGTTCTCGAAAGATTTGGTGTTCCACCTGAAAAGGTAACGGATGTCTTTGCCCTTTCCGGAGACTCTATTGACAATATTCCGGGTGTGAAGGGTATCGGTGAAAAAACTGCAAAGGAGCTGATCAGTAAATATGGGTCTTTAGAAGGTTTATTTGATAACCTTGATAAACTGAGCAAGAGGCAAAAGGAGCTCATAGAAAAAAATACAGAGAATGCAATGCTGAGTAAAAGGCTTGTAACCATCAAAACCGATGTTCCCATAAAATTCAGTCTCGAGGATTTTAGATTTCGAGGTATTGATAAGGGCAGGCTTGGAAAGCTTTTTGACGAGCTGGAGTTCAAATCCTTACTGCGTGAACTAGGCGAGATCGATAATTCTGCTGTGGAAAAATCTAAGAATAATAATATCAAAAGTGAAGTTTATTACGATAACTATCGTCTGGTGTTGTCTGACGATGACCTGGCGAAAGTAATTGATCGAATAAAAGAGGGGGGAGAGGTCTCCATAGATCTTGAGACTACATCTCCGGAGCCTATGAGGGCTAAAATCGTCGGGGTTTCCCTTTCTACTGCATCGCATGAGGCTTGCTATGTACCCGTCGCTCACAGGTCTCTAGTCGATTCCAGACAACAATTAAGTCTTGATCATGTTCTTGAACGGCTGAAATCAATCGTTGAAGATGAGAGAGTCAATAAAATAGGTCAGAACCTGAAATACGATTATATTGTCCTCGAAAAATATGGATTAAGACTTCGGGGAATCATCTGTGATACCATGATTGCGGCGCATCTACTGGATTCTTCCAGGATGAGCTATAGCTTAGATGAGCTTGCGAAGATCTACCTTGGTCATAACACAATTACCTATAAAGACCTCACAGGGTCCGGAAGGAGTAAGATTGATTTTGAAGAGGTGGAGTTGGAGAAGGCTAAGGTGTATGCCTGCGAGGATGCCGATGTTGCTATGTTACTCTTCAAAAAACTCGTTCCATTACTTCAAGAACTTAACCTGATAAAGGTTTTCAAAGAAGTTTATCTTAGGTTAATTGAGGTTCTCGCAAGGGTGGAAATTAATGGTGTAAAAGTAGACTCCTCTCGTTTAAAGGAATTATCTATGGAGTTCCAAGCTGGACTGGAAAGCCTGGCAAGTGACATATACTCCCAGGTTGGATATGAGTTTAACTTGAATTCTCCCATCCAGTTAAGGGAGGTATTATTTGGTAAACTGGTTTTGCCCAAGAAAAAGCTCACAAGGACTGGCGAACCTTCTACCGATGTCGATGTGCTTAATGACCTAAGCAGACTGCATCCGGTTCCCGAGAGAATACTCGAATTCAGGGGGCTCTCAAAGCTTAAATCAACCTACGTGGATGCGTTGCCGAAGCTCATCAACCCCGAAACGGGAAGAATACATACCTCTTTCAACCAGGTGGGAACCTCCACGGGGAGGGTCAGTTCTAGCGATCCTAATCTGCAAAACATTCCTATAAGATCCGAGGAAGGCAAGAGGATCAGGGAAGCCTTTGTTCCCGAAGAGGGGTTCATACTTCTATCGGCAGATTATTCGCAAATAGAGCTGAGGCTCCTTGCGCATTTCTCTGGTGATGAGGGGCTTCGGAATGCATTTAAAGCTGGAAGCGATATCCACAATCGAACTGCTTCTGAGATCTTTGGCGTCCCTGAAGATATGGTAACCCCTGATATGAGAAGACTTTCAAAGAATATCAACTTCGGGATTATCTATGGAATAAGCGCCTTCGGGCTCGCGAGGCAGCTTGGCACCTCGGTTTCAATAGCAAAAAACTATATGGATGAATACTTTAAGCGTTATAGCAGTGTAAAGAAATATATGGACGAATCGGTTAGAGTTGCGCAAGATAGGGGCTATGCGGAAACAATTCTTGGAAGGAGAAGGCCAATACCAGAGCTGGGATCTACCGACAGGACCGTCCGAGGTATCGGGGAAAGGACAGCCATCAACACGCCGATTCAGGGTTCTGCTGCAGACATTTTGGAAATTGCTATGGTGAAAATACATGACAAATTGGCTTCAGGCTATAAGTCCAACATGATTCTACAGGTTCATGATGAACTTTTATTTGAGGTTCATGAAGACGAACTGGATGTAATTTCGAGGATGGTAAAGGAGGAAATGGAGGGTGCCTTTACCCTTGAGGTTCCTCTGAGGGTAGATATAGGAGTGGGTAAGAGCTGGGCAGAGGCTCATTAGTCATCAATGTATAAGCCAGATATTTCGAGGACAGATCCTAAAAAGGATTAGCCTTACTTAATTTGTTTTTCTTTTTTACCTTCTTTGTCTTGATACAAAGAAGCAAAGATCAAGGCTGTCCAAAAATTTGCTAAAAATCATACACTCCGACTAAAAAATTTAATCCAACCGCGACCCGCAAATTTTTTTTAACGTCTTCGTTTCTGATTTTCTTAACGCAATTTTTGGAAGGCCGATAAAACAATAAACGTCATTCAAGTCATTGCGAAATTTGTGAAGCAACTTGAAGCAATCTCCTGCCCTTCCCGTGTTTGAGATTGCTTGGTTCCCTTCGACCTAGCTCAGGTTTCCTTGCGATGATAACAAGAAGAAGCTATTGGCGATATAAGACATTAGCTTTGTCAACAAAATAAAAAAAAATAAAAAAATATCTGGACATTTAAAAATAACAGGTATAAAATGAAGAGGTCTTGATATAGTTTTTAATCTGAAGTTGGAGGGTGGAGACTTCCATATAAAATTTTGATGAGAAGATTCATTTTCACATCCCTACATCTTGTTCTAGTTCTTATTGTCAGCCATATCGCCTTTTCAGCGAATCTCGGATACTCGGATAGGCTTTTCATATTAATTCCAAAGGAGGCGAGGAGTAACGGAAAACTCGGCGTAGTTGTGAAATCCTTGACAACAAATGAAAGCATATTCGAGTTTAATGCGGATAAACTATTCATCCCCGCTTCAAATCAAAAGGTAATAATTTCGGTCGCGGCGCTATCTTTACTGAAACCGGACTACAGGTTTACAACGGAGTTTTATTCAGGCGGTGAAGTCTCTGACGGGGTCCTCCATGGAGGACTCTACGTTAAGGGTTACGGAGACCCAACGTTGGAAAGGGATAATCTGGTTTTCATAGCGAATCAGATTAAGATGATGGGGATTAAAGAAATCAGGGGAGGAATTATAGTCGATGATTCGTACTTTGAGACGGTTCGATTCGGGAAGGGCTGGAAGTCGATATGGAGGGGTGATGCATTTAGCCCTCCTATCAGTGCGTTAACCTTAAATCACAATACATTCGAGATTCACGTTTCTCCTTCAAGGTCCGGAGGTACACCATACATAAGGCTCGATCCACCTGGTTCGTATATTCAGGTCTTTAACAAGGCTGTTACTAGTAGCAGAAAGGGTGGACTATCGGCGCACTGGGTGGACGGCAGTAATGCCGTAGTTCTCAATGGACGAATCTCCCCACGCAGAACTTCACAGGCTTTAGAACTAGCCGTGGTTGACCCCACTCTCTATACGGGTGGTGTATTTAAGAGGGCCCTTGAGGATTCGGGTATAAAAGTAAGCGGTGCAGTTAGTAAAGGCATAGTTCCTAAGTGGGGCAACCCAGTATATACTCATAATTCAATTCCGCTTGCTTTAGTTGTTAATGAATATAACAAGGAGAGTGTTAATGTCATCGGTGAGAATTTAATTAAAACCCTTGGTGCTCATTTTAAAGGGTCACCGGGTTCATGGGAGACGGGCGCCCAGGTGATTTCGGATTTTCTCGTAGGCATTGGAGTCGATAATGATTTCAGAATCGTTGACGGGTCGGGTCTCTCGAACCTAAACCGTGTCTCTCCAAAAACGATGACCGATGTTCTGCAATACGCCTACACAAATAAACTCATAGGTCCCGATTTTGTTAAATCCCTTCCAATAGCAGGGGTGGATGGTACTCTGAAAAAAAGATTTAAAAGCTCAGTATTGGAGGGAAGGGTCTTTGCCAAAACAGGTTATATAAATAATGTAAGGGCGCTATCTGGTTATGCGTTGACAAGAAGCGGTGACGTTCTGGCGTTTTCAATTCTATCTAATGGTATCGGGCCACAGGTAAAGACGTTTCAGAGCAATATTCTTACGGAGCTTATGGACTGTTGTAGGAGTACTGCCTATAGGGGCAATTAAGTGATATGTGCATATAGACAACATATCACTATTACAGTGTTTTATCTATTCTCAATTTGGACTTGATCCAGCAGCTGCCGCAATGAAGGGTCTTTTGGCGAAAGCTCGATAAGTCTTTCAGCATAATCTTCAGCTGCTTCAAGATTCCCGCTATCCCGATTAAAAGTCACAAGAGCATATAATATCTCTCGATCGTTTGGATGGCGATCATGGGTCTCTTTGAGAAATTCTATTGCCTCCTTTCTCTTGCCCTCGGTATTTAGAGCCACGGCGTAAACGAAGCTATAATGGGGATTCTCAGGGCTCAGTTTTGCTGATTGTTTTAAAGCCTCTAACGCCTCACTTAATCTCTTTTGTCGAACTAGGAGAAGACCAAGTGCATGGTATACATCGGCGTTTTGGGGGGCAATCTTCTGCGCTTCAAGCAATAATTCTTCTCCCTGACTATCCCTTCCTTCCAGGCGGTATAGGTCAGCGAGATTTACATAAGCCTGAACAAAAGAAGGTTGTATTTCCAAAGCCTTTCGATACTCTGACTCTGACTCCTTAAACTTACCGAGTTCTGCGAAAAGAATTCCTATATTCATATGTGCTTCAGGTCGATCAGCATCAAATCGTTGTGATGTTATGTACTCATTTAGCGAATTAGCAAGCGCGGAATTTTGTTCCAATGGTAGCTTCTCCCTTGGTACTGTTGCAAGCATTCTAGCAGCCTTTATCCGAACTGAACGTACCGGGTCGAATAACAAATGGAGCGCAAGCTGGGCCCGATCGATTGGTTGCACCCCCTCTAACGCATCAAGTGCACCTGAACGAACCATGGGATCATCATCATTAAGTCCTTTTCTGATTGTTAGGATTGATTCCGGGGTAATGTAGTAACGTAATTCCTTGAGCGCAGTTGCACGGGCAACATTAGGTTTTGAAGTGTCCCCGGCGATTTGGGATAATAACTCTTCGGCCAAAGGTGCTCCATTTCGACCTGCAAGAAGAGCTTCTGCATATGAAGGTATTTCGGTATATTCAGTCCCATACCATTTATCCATTTGCTCCGCTGCCCACTCAGGGGGGTGACCCGAATGACACTTATTGCATGCATTCGGGGTACCCAGCGTGATCGAAAGGTCCGGTCTAGGTATGCGAATACTGTGATCATATCGCCGGTCAATGACCATGTAGGTAGTTTCCGGCATGTGGCATCCAATACAACTTGCCCCTGAAGAACCAATTTTATGGAAATGATGTGAAGAAGAGTCATACTTTGATGAAAGGTGACATTGAGTACAAACTCCATTACCCGATTCTCGAAGCTTAAGACTGTGTGGGTCATGACAATCTGTGCATGTAACTCCTTTATGGTACATCTTACTTTGAAGAAAGGATCCGTATTCATACACCTCGTCTTTAATTTGTCCGTCAGGATAATACAAGTTTTCTTCAAGCAATGCAGGCAAATGGCTATCCATAAGCGGTTTACCGTATATGTATTCATCCCAAATTTCGCTTCGGCGGGAATGGCATCTGGCACAAATTTCAATTTCTGCACCTGTATCTTCGGGGCCACGCCTGCTGGCGTTACCTGTAATTTGATCAATGATCCACTTTACTTCGCTATGTTTAGCAAGATTCACAACTAAGCCTTTATCTGGGATAGGGTTATATTTTTTCTGATCGTTTATTTTCTCAGCCCACTCGACATGTGTCGAGCCAGGGCCATGGCAGGCCTCACAGGAAACATTCATCTCGGACCAAGCTGTGGTGAAGCTATGCGTTTGAGGGTCGTAGTTTTTCTTAAGATTTGTTGAATGACACTCAGCACACATGTAGTTCCAGTTCTGGTCGAGGCCCGTCCAGTGAAGGGTATCGTCGTGTGTGATTTTTTCATTCGGGTATAGATGAAACCAGCGCTGCCCACCTTCGCTTTTAGGGCGACTATCCCAGGCAATGCCTAGGGCCTGGAGCCTGCCACCCGGAAACGCAATCAGGAATTGCTGGAGAGGATAAACGCCGAAGGTGTAATTTATCTCAAAGTCTCTGAGTTTTCCATCGGGCCCATCAGTCATAACCATGAACTTGCTGTGACGCTTGTAAAACCTGGATTTGAGTCCATAGTAGGTAAACTCTTTATTATTGAAGTCGCCAAGCACAGTTTTCTCGTTTGCTTCCTGCATTGCAAGATCATGGTCCGACCCCCTCCAGAGTTTATACCGTTCCTCATGACAGCGAGCGCAAACATCGCTTCCAACAAATGTTGCTGGTGGTATTTTTATTTTGCTAGTAATTTCGTTTTGAGGTTCATCGCTATTTTTAATTTTAAACAAAAATAATTTTATAATTGCCAGAAAACATATAATAATGACTGCTGAGAAGATAATAAGTAGTAGTGTATTGTTATTTCTATCTTTTCTTTCTCCGGTTTTTTCCCCTTTATCCCGATTTGATGGTTTTTTACCCATGATCACCTAAAACCAGAACAAGGCGTTTTAAGAAATAAATTATGCAAAGCCGCTTCTTATAGTATTACCTACATTCATCCCTTTCCCGCAAGCAATTGTAGGGGCTGATGAAGGCATCAGCCCTAAAGGCTTGTTCGGGGAACGAGCCCTACATTTCTCAACAATCTTCTATGGCTAATTACTTTGTTAAAATGGCATAAAAGTAAGTTCGATTCTATAACCCTCCTCTGTTTTTATTGAGCAGATCCAGATTGATCTTCTCTGGATATTTCAGCGACAAACCTTTTGATGAAGAGAGTTAGCGGTATTGCCAGGATCGCTCCGATTGGGCCAAGTACCCAGCTCCAGATCATTAGCGAAAGAAATATCAATAGTATTGAGATATCCAGCCCCTGCTTCATCAACTTGGGTTTAAGGACGTTGTCAACAAGATTGTTGATGACTACAAAACCTACAATGACTATGATGGATTTTGTCCATCCAAATTCCAAAAACGCCAGCAAAGCGGGTGGTATGAATGAAATAATACCGCCAATCGCAGGAATAAAACTCAGGAGAAATGACAGTACACCCCACAGCACAGGGAAATCAACTCCAAGTGTTACGAGTAAGATCACATTCGCAATCGCCGTGACCAGACCCATAAGGGCTGTGATAGAAACAAATTTTCTGATCTCCTTCCTGACTTCAAAAAGCCTTGCCCTTAAGGTAGCTCCAAGACTGATGTCTTGCTGAATTCTTGCCTCAAAACCGACAACCTCTACCAACATCAAAGACACAAGTATAAACAAGAATAATGAGGTACTGACCGCATTGAGGACCACGCCGAGAAAAGCAGTGGAGATTCTGATTATGCTTCGGGGATCAAATTTATCTTTTGAGAACAAATCAGAAACATCGATGTTTAATCTATCAAACAAAGTCACAAAAGCCTTTTGGAGCTCCCCTAAACGAGACTCATATCCGGGCAAGGTCTGAACAAGACGTGAGATCGATGTACCTATAAGAGTTGCCAGAAGGAAACCACCAAGGATTACAATCAGAATAGTTATAGCAAGGGCGAGATTTCGGGGGACACCCTTTCTAGCAATTAGTGTGACCAGAGGGGCAATACAGGTTGAGAGCAGAACTGCAAAAAGGACAAAGCCGAGAATCGAAGATGCGGCTTTCATCCCCGCCACTATGATTACGATACTTGCCGCACTGATGAGAATGCGATTAAGAGAGCTCATTCTGACATCCATTTCTTTTCAAATGGGAACGCCCACTTTAACCTCCTGCTCGCTAGCTTCACCGGCCCATGCCGGAACCACTGAGGCTACCGCCGAACACATGAGCCCAATTACTGAAATTATAACTCCTACGAATCTTTTATTCATTTTCAACATCCCTAGTCTAAAAAATGTCTTATCGCTGAGGTTCATTGGGCTGGGTTTCAACTGTTACTTTTTCAATCTTGCCATTAAAATGCGCTGATGCTCCGTAATCGGTTACCCAGGTAGCATCGTCAGTTCCTACATCCGCTGTTTCATCCACACCGAAAGAGTAAGCATTTGTTTGATCAATACGCCCTTCTGCTACTTTATTGCCATTCACCGTAAGAGTTCCTGCTCCGCCTGCTCCGGGTTTGACCCCATCGAATTTGAAATCAAAAACAATATTGTACTTGCCCGGTTTCAACGCTTGCGATGAAGTAACGGTGTATTCTTTCAATCCAACCCAGTTGTATGTGAAGCTTGGTTTTCCGTTTTTGAGATACAACACATATCCGCTGAATTTGCCGCCCTGGCAAAGGATAACTCCGTTTGCATTACCTGTTACCTCGACATCAGCAGTTATAGCGAACGAAGTATTCTTGGTGTTGATGAATGCGTCTGTTGACATGCCCGTCATTCCTTCATGTAGTTCAAGCTTTGTTCTTCCATTCATCAGGTCAGGTCTGCCAGCCAGCTTCGGATCAAACCGTTCAATTTTCCTGTCATCAATAGGAAGCACATGATATTTCTCGCCTTCTTTAATAAACAGGTCCTGCAGTTCGTTAAGCTTTTGCGGGTTTTCTTCTGCCAGGTTTTTAGATAGACTGAAATCTTCGTTTGCATTGTATAAGGCCCATTCATCGTCAGCTAGCTTCGTTTTGGGCATCAAATCCCAGGGAGCTGTATGTACGGTTCTTGCAAGCCATCCATCGGAATAAATGGCGCGATTGCCAAACATTTCAAAATACTGAACGGTATGCCTGTCTTTGGCATTGGCATCATCAAATGTGTAAACAAGACCGGTTCCTTCTATTGGTTTCTGTTCAATACCGTTTACAATTTTCGGTGCGGGAATTTTGCATGTTTCAAAGACCGTAGGAGCGATATCAATAACATGAGAAAACTGCGAGCGAATTTGCCCTTTGGCTTTTATTCCACTGGGATAATGAATCACCATTCCATTCCTCGTACCGCCAAAGTCGGATGCTACCTGTTTTGCCCAGCTAAACGGGCTATCGGTGGCTATTGCCCAGCCGGCAGCGAAATGCGGATATGTGTTTGGACCTCCCCATTCGTCAATGTGAGCTAACTTATCCTGAATTGATTCATCAACTCCATTGAAGACTGTAAGCTCATTGTACAATCCTTCCATTTTCCCTTCAGCACTGGAACCATTATCACCCACGATGTAAATGAACAGGGTGTCATCGATTTCGCCCATTTCTTCAATGGCTGAAACAAGCCTGCCAATTTCATAATCGGTTTGTTCGGCAAAGCCGGCAAACACCTCCATCTGCCGGGCAAAAACTTTTTTCTCATCAGGAGAAAGCTTGTCCCAGTCTTTTATGTCCTGGGGCTTGGGGGCCAGTTGAGTATTTTGCGGAACGATAGCCATTTTCTTCTGGCGTTCTAAAGTCTCTTCTCTCAGTTTATCCCAGCCCTGGTCGAATTTGCCCTTGTATTTGTCTGCCCATTCCTTTGATACATGATGCGGAGCATGAGTAGCACCTGTGGCAAAGTACACGAAGAAAGGTTTATCGGGAGTTAAAGCCTGCTGGAACCGCATCCATGCAATTGCCTGGTTGGTCATGTCAGTGGTGAAATGATAATTGGGATCATCGTGTGGTGGCTCAACTTTGGTTGTTCCATCATAGATGAGAGGCGCCCATTGATTGGTTTCTCCTCCGATGAAACCGTAGAACTTATCGAAACCGGAATGAGTGGGCCAGCGGTCATAAGGTCCGGAAACAGAAATTTCCCAGGGCGGAGTTTCGTGATATTTCCCGAAAGCAGCAGTGCTATAACCGTTCTGGCGAAGCACTTCGGCCATAGGCGTGATGGTCTGAGGACGAACAGCCGTGTTTCCCGGAAAAGAAGTAGCGAGTTCCATAATGGCACCTGCATTGTTGCTATGGTGATTGTAGCCCGTAAGCAATGCAGTGCGTGTGGGAGAACACAATGACGTAGTGTGAAAACGATTGTAACGTAGCCCATCGGAAGCGAGTTTATCCAATGTCGGCATGTTAATGGGTCCACCAAAAGCATTGGAAGCGCCAAAACCAATATCATCAATCAAAACAATCACCACATTCGGAGCACCCTTGGGGGCTTTCACTTCAAAGCGAGCCGGTGGTTTCGCATTGCGTGCATCCAACTCGGTATAAGTTGGCGGAGTAGGTTCTTTGATGGGTAAAACGGTGCGGTCGATCTTCTCCGAGGGAGTTGTCTTTGCTCCCATAATGCTGGGAAACACCAGAAGCACGACTGCAAATGCAGCAGCCAGTGCTGCAAGTGTAATGTTTATTTTGAATCTCATGCTATGTCCTCCTTTCTATTTATGTCTTTGCTTTCAATGACGCAATCACCTACTCATTAGGCGTGATCTTGGTTATTTTTGAACCCTGCAACCCGATACCTGCCATGAGTCCCTTCTGGTCGAAGATAAAGGCGTAAACGCCTTTCTGTAGCGTCGTCGACGACAAATTCTTGGCGAAGCCCTTGTCTAAGATGACGACGCTCGGCCCGGTACCAATCTCCCAACCCTCGCTTTTCTCTAAGTATCTCAGGGATGCATCATCCACGAAAAATAACGCGTAGCCGAATGACTGTACACCTGCCTGTAAGCCAAACGAACCCGCAATAGACCGATAGTACCCGATCGTCTTGCCCTTTTTGCGCAAGGCGCCATCGCCGTATTGACCCCCAATGATGAAGCCAGCTTTCACCATGTCCGGGAAGACAAGGATCCCCTTTGACTGGTTTGCAAGCGTTTTCGCCCCTGGTGTCGTTTGGTAGAGCGTTTGCAACGCCGCGGTGACATTGCGGTCGATCTCGCTTGCACTGGCCGCCAGCGCGGAATGCAGTGGCAAAAGGGTGAGAATTAGTAGAAGTATTACCTGAAGTGCTCGCACGATGTTAAGCATAGTTGCCTCCTTTCCTGCTTGTGTCAAGAGCGGCATTATCCTAGATGGATAACCAAATACCTTTGTTTGCTTGTTTCTCATATCTGATCCCTCCTTTTTTATGGTAGCAACAATAACACATGAAACTATCTTTAAAAATATTTTTATTTGATCCAGGTTCTCGCTTTATCAATTTGGGAGACGTCGAAATACTCTATCGCTAATTTTCTGAAGGGGTTACCCACATAGGCAAAAACCAAATCCTTCAACTTTTCATCTCCAACGATAGCGATTTTTTCAATATGATCGTGCTGTGCCGCAAACTTTATGTCACCCCAATCGGCACCCAGCTCCCATCCCATGAAGTCCTCTAATATAACCATTATTTTGATCTTTTTTTTGATTGTACTTAGAGCTTCTGACTGAATCTTTTCCAGTTCCAATTTAGTCAATATTCCTTTGATTTTTACAGTGAGCAGGTTTCCTGATAATTCGAACATTTCAAATGGCATCTAAACTTGACTCTTCTATCACATAAATATCGGAGTAGAGACCAACCAGTCTTGTTGATTCCTCCACGTTTGTGAAAACCATCTTCATGCCGACGGCTAAACCTAAACCAATGCAATTAGCGCAAATGCCGCCGGGTAGGGCATGCGCTTAAATAGGTATGCTGATGTTTGTCTTGCTGTTTGTTTTGCTTTCATACTTACCCACTTTTCTTTTTTAATTATTTCCTATGTTCAAAACCTAAAAGCAACTCCGAGCAACGGTCCGTACATCCAGGTTTTTGCTTCAAAGCGAGTATTCCCACTTCCATTGGCGTAGTTGTCGTATAGAGCTCGGAATCCGATCAACGGGGTTATGCGGTACCAGCTTAATTCATAGCCCACTACAGCGATTATATTCCATGAAAACTTAGATGAAAAACTTAGATCAAATCCTCCTATATCACTTCTAAACTCCAAAAAAAGTTTCTTATAAAAATCAAGCCTTGCCCGTCCGCCGACGATAAAATCGAACCAGTTCTGACTTTGATCTATTTCTGATGGTAAGATGCCTAAGGGGCCATGGATGTCTAACTCGTTATTCAGATGCCAGTAACGCCCTCCGGCAATTATATCGAAGGTGACAGATGGCTCCGATCTTTGGACGAATTGATTGTATTGACTCCCGACAGGCCAGGTACCTACCCGGTATAATCCTCCAAATTCCTCGATAAACATAGTGGTCGTCAAGTTGGCATTTATGGAGCCAGAGCGTCGCAGTGTGACATCCTGGTTTATGGCCAGCTTCGAAAACATGGTATCCGCAAATATTCCGAATTTACCTTTCCACCATACTTCGCCGTGAAACATCGCTGCAATATCTAGGTGCTCAAGCAAATCAATGAAAGTCGCGTGGCCGTCAGCACCCCTTCCATTAACTACTATGTCTTCGCTAATACTGCTAAGCCATCCATAGGGTATCAAGATAAATTCCCAATCTTTTGATTTAGAGGTTTGAGGGTTGGAATTAGCCTCGGCGTCATTGGCAGCGTAAACACCGGTCACAGAGGTTTGACTGACTCTTTCAGTTAAGTATTTGTCGTTAATACCAAATTTATCTGATAATCCTTGGGATACAGGGATTCTTTCGCCAAGAAAAATACCGGAGATATGCCTGCTTGATTCTCCAGGAAGATCGGGCATTAAAAGCGCTCGGTTAGCCTTTGTCGCCCCTTCGGATCCAAAATGATCTTTGGTGTATTCCCGATATCCTGGATCTACTCGTTCGGGAGGGATTTTATTTTCCGAAATGTCCGGTTCATATAAACATAATCCACCACACTGACTATAAGCGGATTCGCTGCCAAGGGTAAAAATCAGTAAAGATATTATTAATGTCACAAGTAAAATAGGGATCCTAATCATTTCGAAGGGGGGAAGTGAATCGCGACACCTGGTCTTTTTTTCTATATTAGACCTACAATTTTTAACTGTGACAATTTCTCTCATAGCTTTATTTCCTCCTGTCTCTCCTTGAATTTAATCAATACTACTAAATGCAAGAATATTCCAAAAAATCGTTTTAATTGCCACCTCAGATCCTGGTGCGTAAAGACGTCTGATACTTTGAGTAGGCATAAAATACAAGATATATCCGTTCGTCCTGAGCAGTGAGCCCCTCGATAAACTCGGGACAGGCATGTCGAACTGTCGAAGGACGAATCGCACCCGTCGACTAGTAATCCTCGCAAAAGAATAATATGGTCCCTTCAATTGCAATCGATATAGTTTAACTCGATTTATACCAGTAATTTGCGGCGGTCCATACTTATCGTAATCCTCCCGATTGATGAGGGAGAATTCAGGGGTGATTCACAATTCCTTTAATCCTTTCCCGTGTATAGGCGACGGACGACTGTAGTGACGGTTTACGTCACAACAACTCCAAACCACAAAATCCACTATTGAGGCGGTTGGACCACCACATAGGTGACCTGACCCCCCTGATACATTGGTTGGTACCAGGTCGAGCCGACCTGATAATAGGTCACCCCGCCCACGACCACCTGGGTCTGGGGGGCCGACATTGCACTGAACGCGGCCGCCGTCATCGTCGAACCGATGACTGCGCCAGTTACGGCCCCGGCGGCGTAGGCGCCACCATAGCCATAGCCGTACCCTCCCCCGCCATGGTAGTGGTAGTCATCGTAGTTGTCGGCGTAATTCTGCCGGCTTTGCTGTGCGTCCTGTCCATAACTCTGTCGGCTTTGCTGCGCGTCCTGCCCATAACTCTGTCGGCTTTGCTGCGCGTCCTGCCCGTAGCTTTGCCGTGAGGACTGGCGCTCGCTTTGATTAGCCGAGCCAGTCGACTGCATTTGTTGTGCTGAGGACTGACGGCTTGACTGCATGCTCGAGCGATTGGATTGCCAATTCCCGCTACTGGCGGCACCGCTTTGAGAAAAGCCACCCCCACCGCCCCAGTCGCGAGAACCTCCGCCACCGCCCCCCGCCTCGCGGGAACCTCCTCCACCGCCTCCTCCCCAACCGCCAGAACCTCCTCTCCCACCGAAACTCCCACCACTGGCGCCACTGCTCCGCGAGAATCCTCCTCCGCCTCCCCCGCCACCGCCTCCAAAACCCCTGGCATCAACGTTTGTGGCCGCAAACAGAAACATCAAGAACAGGCCATTCCATAATGCAAACTGTACCCATATTTTCGATCTCATAACTATTTACCTCCTTTCATTTCTGGTCCCCCGGGCTGCATCATCTGCCGCGGGGAAAAAGCAATCTTCACCGCACCTTTTGGCGGGGTAAAAGCAAACAGCGAATCGCGCACCTTCGGCGCAAGATTCCACTCAGTAAAATTGGCCCAGAACTGCGGCCGTCCGTCCTCTCGCTTGTAGGTAATCACTACACGCTGCGGCAGTGGTTTATCGCCCTCAGCAATCCACAGTTGCATGTCTGCCTGGTCCCCGCGCAGGGCGATGTGATCACAGGGGACACCGCCAATAGATGATTTTTCGACATAGGCGGCTTCGCGCACCCGTTCCGGCAACATCTTGGGGAGATTGCTGTTAACCAACTCGGCCAGAGGCAACCGCATGTCCAGGTCATTTACAAAATACGCAATTGCCTCATCAACTGTACCAGGCCTGGCCTCCATGGCATACACATTTTCCTTTGGGTTAAACACGGTAATGTTCTTACCATCGAAAATTACCTCGTCCTCTGCTCCGCTTCTTTTTGTAGTGTCTATTCGGAGATGATCAGGGCGGCTGAGCAGAATCTTGCGAGTTTCTCCGAACTCGATTTTCTGCCCGGAATCCTGGACAGTATCAAAGCCGATGTCCACCGTGACACTGAAGCGCTGTGCTTGCGAAAGAAAATCGGCCATCCGCTTCAGCACGGCCATTGCCTGCTGTTCACTTTTGTTCTGATCGGTCGGGCTGGTTTGCTGAGCGCTGACAGGCATCCCCACCAGCAACAGAGCAAAAACCCAAGCCATTACAACTTCTAACCTTACTTCTATCATTTTGCACCTCCTTGTCTTTGTTTAATTTCTTTATTCTGAGCTACATCTTATATTTATGTTCGTTGCCACTGAGGCTCGGACTTCTATGAAAATAAAGTGCAAGTAAAATATCATGCTTTCGGCTCAGCCATCCATCCGTGCCTTCTATTATCCAAAAATATTTCGGATAATAACGGTATACGGGAATCTATGCTAAATACCTTACCATTCCTCTTTATTTGGGGCGATACTTAAACGCCATATTATATCACAGAACCTCTTTGAAAGCGTGTTACTGACTTGCCGGGTCGCGTTGACCCGAATTAATCTCTGATCCTTAAAGGATCAATCAGGGAATCATACCGCATTCGAACAATTTGTTGGCGATAGGGGCCGCTACTAAGTTGATGAACGCAGTGCGCATTTGAGGATTATTTTGCAGTAATGTCACCACTCGCTGCTCCATCTCTGCCTTTTCCCCTGACGGTGGTTGGCTTTTCTCCATTGCCAACTGCTGACAGGAAGACGTTTGGTATTTCTGGATCACTTTCTGGGCGATCTTCTCCATTATCGGGTACGACTCCTGAGCGCTGGCGATGCCAACGTAAATCAGCAAAGCAATCAGAGCGAGCACGTAATAATATCTGGGCATAGTATTCTCCTCCTTATGTTGATTTACTCTTTAATGTATTTGGGTTCCATGATTATTTCCATTCTGTTTTTGGTTAGGATCAAATGAACCCATTTTATGCTCAACATATAAATATCACGAATAACATTCAAGTCCAACCCTAATTTTGTTACTTACTCGCTTCACCCCTCGGCGTCTTCTTTGTCTCTCATTTAACCGCCTCGACCTCGTAGGACAGGACAAGAATGTCCCGTCTATCGTTGCATAAATTCTTTCTTAAAATCGTATAAGTCCCTCATATCGGTGCTCATGTCCAGAATCCAGCCAAGCGCTCAAAAAACCAGAACGCCGCCAGTATGCCAATCACATAGGTTGCGGCTGGCAGCGCGTGGTGTGCAATGACCGAAGCTAGCCTGATTCGCTTTGCTAATGTCAGGACGCTGAGAACTACCCCGATGAATGCGAGCTGCCCGATTTCTACGCCCACGTTGAAGGCGAACAGGGCGAGCGGAACACCGCTCTCCGGAAGCCCTATGTTAGTGAGTGCACTTGCAAAGCCGAAACCGTGGAGCAGGCCGAAAGAAAAGGCCACTGCCCAGGGCCACCTTGCCGTCAAGCTCCCCTGACCGTGTTCCAATCTGACGATCTCGCAGGCCAGCAGCAGGATGCTCAGTGCGATGGCAGCTTCGATAGGTTGTCCCGCCAAGTGCACCGCACCGAGTGTGGCCAGCGCCAAGGTTATAGAGTGTGCGATGGTGAATGCGGTGATCGTCATGAGAAGAACGCGGCGGCTCCGAACAATGAGAATGAGCGCAAACACGAACAGCAGGTGGTCGTAGCCGAAGAGTATGTGCTCGATACCGTGCGTCAAAAAGGCGCCTGCGACTGCCAAAGGCCCACGCGAAGCCGCGATCTCCACCCGGGGCTTAGACGGCCGGACTAGCGTGGTCGAGTACGTGCCGTCGAGCATCTGCACGCGTACTAATACGTCCGTGATTGTTGCCTGAAGTCCGACGAACTCGATTTGCTTTCCGGCAAGCCCGCTTGCGCCTGCGTCAATCACCCGGCGTTCGACGAGCGAGTCCGCTAGCTCCTGCACGGTCGGCTCCGTGACATTGCGCACGCCATCAGAAAATTTTAGTGCGACTGGAAGGCGCATTCCCGACATAATGGGGGTACGCCACAGAATGCTATAACGGCCAGGTGCCGTCTCGTTGATCTCAAGGTAGGCAGGACGAGACTCGTGAGCCCATGCACTGTGTACATAAGCCGATGCCCCAACCAATACACTTAGGAATATTAACCATAGTACTAAGAAACCGGTCTTTCCGCCTCTCATCGTGCCTCCTTCGCCGAGGGTAAATTGACACTCAGCACCTCATTTCCAGTTGATGGCGGCAGTACGACCTCATATTGCATTCTCATCGCTTCAAACATCTTGCGCTTTGTCCCGGCGCGCTGCTCTTCTATCCATTTGGACTTGACATCCTGCTCTACCTCCTCGAACTGCGGCATCCGGCTGGGTGTAATGGAGTCAACCCAGACTAGGTGCCAGCCGTACCCAGACTCGATCGGACCCTGCCACGAACCGGGTTTGATCTGGAACAGCGACTGCGCAAAGTTTGGACCGAACTCTTTAGCTAACTGCTCTGGCGTGCGGTCGCCGTAGTAATCCTGGAACATGAAGGGATCGGCGAGAGCAGCCGCAGCCGGCGAGTCTTCGGTTTTGCCGGGGAGCTCATTGAGCGCACTCACAGCGTCGGCGCGTGTGTGCTGGCCCCGGCGGTCGGGAGAGAAGTAAAGGTGGCGGAATGTTGTGCGTGCGGGCAGCGCGAAGCGCTGGGAATTCTCCTCGAACCAGGCCCTGAGTTCTTCGGTCGTGGGCTCGCGCAGGTCTGACAAATCTTCGGCGAGAAACTCCATCTTCTGCGCCATCCGGCGCTTGACGATGGTATCCTCCTTGTCCAGGCCTAGCGCCAGCGCCTCACGGTAAAGAATCTCCTCGCGGACTTTGCTCTCCACTAGCCCGGCAAACTCCTGCGGAGTAGGGGGACGCTGCCATTGCGCGGTGAAGAATATTTGCAGTTGGCGGATGTCGTCCTCCGTCAGCACGATCCGGTTGAGACTCCCTCCTTGACCCGGACCAGGATGCAGTGCGCCATAAATGACGAACAGCCCCAGGCCGATCAGAAGAAAATGCACCAGAGGCTCGCGAAGCCAGCGCTTTACGAATAACGGCGGGCGCAACGATCGTTTCAGGTACGATAGTTGGGTTCCCCTCAGAATTGGCTCATCTGAACTAATATCTGTACTTTGCATTACTCTGTCATCTCTCATCACGAGACTCCTCCAATCATTCTCCGATCGAGAAATTCCCGCCCGTTAGGCAGTAAAACTGAAACCGCCTGGGTGCTCACGAACAACATCAGTGCGGGTGAAACACTTAGCAACCACTGCTTCATTGAGCTTTCCCTCCTGCCTTGGCGAAGTCGTCTTTTTTCGGGTCCGATCATGACGGCTCACCGCAGAGGGCTCAGCTCCGCCACCGCTGGGATGATCTCGTAGTTGGCGTAGCCGAATTCGTTGCTGCGCGCGCCCAGATACTTCGTGCCCACTTTGTATACGGTGATCTCGATTGGCGTGCCGACGAGCTCGGTGACGATCTTCCCGTTGACGATGTAGTAGGTCCGGGAGGTGCCGAGATAGCTGGCATCGACCGTGTCGCCGGTCAGGCTCTGCACCGCCACCTTCTTTCCCACGTAGCGCACCTGGAATTGACCCTGGTTGGCGGGGAAGCGCTGGGTGACGTAGCCGGGCTCGGAGGGTGTGAGCGGCTTCGCGTCAGGGCCCTTGCCCAGGGCATCGTAGATGATCATGTACTTGTCGCCCGTCACCGTGTTCTGCAGCCAGACGGACTTCTCCACGATCAGCGCCTTCAATTGAGCGTCGTCGAGCAGCACCGCGCCCTTCTTCTTCAGGTCGGCCACAGTCAGACCGGGCTTTGCGTTCTTTCGCGCCTCGGCGCTCGGCGTGTACCAGATCGGCGAGCTCCATGCGCGCTCCTGGACAGTGGGGGCCACGACGTCGGGCGGCGCGATGCCGAGCTTCTTGGCCTGGATCGTGGTCCAGCGCGGCGTCGGGATTTCCAGTACGCGGGCGTAGTAGAAGGCGTGCAAGCTCGGATCGAACTCGGGATCGGTCCATACGGTCTTGAGCTCTGCCGAGCCGACGGTGTTTGTGTACGTGGCGTTGTCGATGTCCACCGTGCTGCCGATCGGCGGCACCACGCCGGTCCATTTGTCCGGCTTGCGGTCGCCCGCCCAGACCACGTCAAATATCTTCTCGAAGCTCTGGCCGCTCTTGCTCCAGCCTTTGACGATCTGAATGCGGTCGAGGTTGCCGGACGTCGGATCTTTCACCGCCCACACCATGAATGTCGGGGCCTTGCCCTTGGCCGGTGGAAGATCGCCGCCCATCGGCACGCCCTTGGCGTACCCGTTCTTGACCCAGTCCTTGTCGCTCAACGTGTCCGCCGTGTACTCCCAGCCGCCGAACAGGCGGACCTTGATGTGCGGGCCGGTTACGGCAAAGGTTTCCTTGCGCTTCATGGCCTCAAACAGCGACGCGCGCGTATTCTCCTCGGCCCACACGCCGGTCAACCCGCCGGTGCCTTCAGTGCGCGCGTCGAACATGCCGCCGACCAGCGTGCCGGACATGCGCGCCTCGATCGTCCCGTCCGTGAAGGAATGGCCGCCGAAGAAGTTGTCCTGGCGGTAGGGGACGGCGGTGTTGTGCGAGTCCGAAGCCGCTCCGAATCCGAACTTGTACGGGTTGAAGCCCTGGCTGTCCTCGAGGGAGAGGCCGTCCTTCAAAGCCTGGCGGGCGTAGCTCCCGACGATGTGCGGAATGCGGCCCGGCGGGTTGCCGAGCAGGACGGACATGATCTCGAAGCTGGCGAACTCGTCGTTCGGCGAGAGCAAGGGGTGGGTCTCGGAGGTGCCCTTGAGCTGCTTGATCTCGATCAGCGGCTCGTTGCGAACGCGGGACGCGGCATAGGCGGCATCGATCGGGCGGCCCTCGGTGTCCACCTCGGTCGGGAACATGCGGCCGTCGGACAGGTTCGCGTTGTGCGAGATGGCCAGCAGATCGTTCCCGGCCTTCCGCTGGTCGTCCATCCAGTTCCAGAGATCGACGGGATGAAACGAGTCCAGAGCGCTGAACGGCAGCGCCGGCACCTTGGCGCAGTCCTTGAAAAAGATGTTGCGGTGGAGGTTCATGTTATTAGGCATCGAGGTCCACTCGTAGGAGCAGAAGGCCGTGAACTTCTTGGGCTGGTTCGCCTCGTCGGCGAGCGCGACGTTCCGCTTCCAGACCGTCCCGGCAACCTCGGGCGCCATGAGCGCCTTGACGGGCGGTCCAGCGACGAGGGTGTTGATGGCGTAGAGGGCGACCCTCTCCATTTCTTCCTTGGTCCTGGCCTTTAGGATCAGGGGCTTCGCCTCGGGGATCTTGCTGATCGCCGAGCCCGGCTCGTTCGCCAGGTTGACCACGCCCGCGTATTCGGAGTGATCCGTAACCCCCGCCCAGTCGAGCGGCGTATCGATCTTGACCTCGTAACCAAGCGGATGCTTGATCGGCTCGCCCTTGAAGTATTTGTACGCGTCGCCGGGATTGGTGATGGTGTTCCCGATGCTGAACGCGTCGAGCGACCAGCTCGTATGGACGTGGGTCTCGCCGAAATAGGCGTTCCGCTCGGGGTTCTTATCAGGGCTCATCTGTGTGAGTGCCGGCGAAGCCATCAGGAGCATTAGCGTAGCCCCCAGCAATACAGCCGTTACGCCCTGTAGTTGAAAATATCCCTTCTTCATGTCAACCTCCTTTAGTCTCCCAGCCAAAACTGATCTGAGATAATGACAACTCTTTAAGATATTCTTTACGCTCTCCATGCGTTACTTGCTTATTATGCAATACTTATTATTTTTAAACAAACTATATTTACGAGGGATAGATGTCCGATCATCCTAAGCCCGGTCAAAGGATGAATTTTTGAGACTAAAAAAGACCGCTCGGCCTTCGACAACCATACGGTCGTTTTGTTTGTTACCTCCCCTAACGCTACTAACTTAACTCCTCGCACGGAGCGCTTTGCGTTGATCGGAAGAGTCTACGCAGCCGTAGTTTCTCAATCGTGGGCTGCGCTTCATCAGGCACAAAAGAAATCATTTCACAGGCCCAGGAGGCACATTTTTGTCTTCCTCCCGCAACTCTCCTTTTCGCAGATTGACCAAATTCGCCGGACCATTCGGCATGATCTCGTAGTTGGCGTAGCCGAACTCGTTGCTGCGTGCAGCGATGTATTTGTCGCCCATCTTGTAAACAGTGACCTCGAATGGTGTGCCCCCGAGCGAGGTTACGAGCTTGCCGTTCTGCATCGAGTACGGCGAGGGTGTTGTTTGATAGCTGCTCTGCGCGACATCGCCGAATTCACTTGGCAGCGCTGCATTCCTACCGACATGCAGGACGATCCTCTGACCAGCATTGTCATAGTGAATTTTAAACGGCTCGCCGGTGACGGTATTTCGCCACCAAATGGACTTCCCCACGATCAAAGTTTTCAGCTGTGCCTCATCTAGGGCCACCGCATCTTTCTTGTTAAGGTCGGCCACCGTCAGGCCAGGATCGGTGGCTTTGCGTGCCTCGACACTCGGCGTGTACCAGATTGGTGAACTCCATGCACGCTCCTGGACAGTCGCGGGTACCACGTCGGGCGGAGCTATGCCGAGTTGCTTGGCTTGGATGGTGGTCCACCGCGGCGTCGGAATCTCCAGCACGCGGGCGTAGTAGAACGCATCGAGGCTGGGGTCGAATTCCGGGTCGGTCCATACGGTCTTCAGCTCCACGACACCGATGGTGTTAGTGTAGGTAGCGTTCGGAATGTCCACCGTGCTACCGATCGGTGGCACCTCACCGGTGATAACGTCGTGCCGACGGTTGCCCGCCCAGACGACGTCGAAAACCTTTTCGAATGATTGGCCGCTCTTGGTCCAGCCTTTGACGATCTGGATGCGGTCGAGGTTGCCAGAGGTGGGATCCTTCACGGCCCAGACCACGAATGTCGGGGCCTTGGCCTTGGCCGGCGGTAGGTCGCCGCCCATCGGCACGCCCTTCTTGTAGCCCACCTTGACCCAGTCCCTCTGCTTCATCACATCAGGGCTGTATTCCCAGCTGCCAAAGAAACGCAGCTTAATGTGAGGACCGCTGGTTCCGAAGGTTTCCTTGCGGTACATTGCATCCCATATTGAGGCGCGAGTGTTCTCCTTCGACCATACCCCGGTCAGTCCAGCAGGGCTCTCGAGGCGCACGTCCATACCGCTAAAAAGATGGCCGCTCATGCGAGTCTCAATGGTTCCGTCATTAATCCCATGACCGCCGTAGAAATTGTCCTGACGGTAGGGGGTGCCCGTATTGTGCGAGTCGGAGCCGCCTACGATACCGAACTTGTACGGGTTATAGCCCCTGGTGTCCTGCATGGTGAGGCCGTCTTTTAAGGCCTGCCGCGCGTAGCTGCCGACAATGTGAGGGAAGCGCCCGGAGTCCGACGGGAGGCCTATAAGGAAACTCATTATCTCGTAGTTCGCGAATTCATCGTTTGGAGAGAGCAAGGGATGCGTCTCCGACTGCCCCTTGATTTGCTTGATCTCAACCAGCCGTTCGTTGCGCGTCCGCGATTCAGTCCACGCAGCATCGATCGGCCGGCCCAAGCTATCAACGTCGGTGGGGTACATCCACCCGTCGCTCAGGTTCGCGTTGTGCGAGATCGCCAACAGCTCGTTGCCCGCCTTGCGCTGGACATCCATCCATTTCCAAAGGTCTTCTGGATGCCATGAGTCGAGTGCGGTGTACGGCAACTCCGGCACCTTGGCACAATCCCGGAAGAAGACGTTGCGGTGCAGGTTGCGAAAGTCGTATTGCGAGGTGTACTCGTAGGAGCAAAAAGCCGTGAACTTGCCCGGGTGGTTGTTCTCGTCGGCGATCTTAACGTTTTCCTTCCAGATCGTACCGGCCACTTCCGGTTTCATAAACGCCTTGATGGGCGGCTTGCTGACGAGGGAGACCAGGTACATGAACACCTTCTCGACGTCCGCCGGGTTGTTCGGGTCCTTTAGGATCAGGGGCTGCGCCTCTGGCAACTTGCTCAACGCCGAGCCCGGGGTGTTGGCCATCTTCGTGACCCCAACATACTCCGAGTGGTCAGTCACGCCCATCCAGTCGAGCGGTGTATCAATCTTGATATCGTAACCCAGCGGGTGCTTGATCGTTTCACCTTGAGCGTACTTAAGCGCTTCGTTCGGCCCAGTAAGGTGGTTGCCGAATAGCCATGCGTCCACCGACCAGCTCGTATGGACGTGGGTCTCGCCGAAATATGCATTCCTCTCAGGGGTCTCTTGGGCGAGAATTGGTGCAGCCACCAAGATCATGAATGCAATTCCAAGCAATACAGCCGTCGCACTGCATATTTGAAAATATATAAATGCTCCTTTCTTCATCTCAGCCTCCTTTACTTCTCAGCCTATGTAATTTTTTTCTTTGATTAACACCTGCAAATTTAAACCTGCTATTCCAAGCCCATCAAATGCATCGATCGTATTATGTTCCGACTTATTTCGCAAGTACAATTTCTTGTCAATCAATTTTCTCTCCAAACCGGATAGCTAGTGTTGCCATATTTTGTTTAACTCATAACATGAACTTAATAAAGTCACCCCGTCTGTTCAATGCACGGTTATGCGAAAGAGACGGCGAGGTCCCACGGACGAACCAACGGAGCAAAGTGTGGTCCCAGGGGCGATGCCCTTGAACCCCAGCCCATCTGGCGTATC